>JAKLHB010000080.1 GCA_022710345.1 Planctomycetota bacterium | reverse complement strand
TAAAATCTTGAGCTAAATACTCATAGCGCTCTTGCCACAATTTTAAACTAGCTTGTGCGTCTGCTTGTTGCCCGTATTTTTTACGGAATGCCTCGATGGTTTGTCCAATTTCTTTGATTTTTTCCATCCGATTGAGTGCCGTTGTTTTCAAAATGTCTTGAATGCAGCGATTCATGTTCTTTTCAAATTCAGCGCATTCAGCTTTGAGACGTTCATCTTGTGGAAGGTAGCGCTTTAGCTCACCGGCTATGGCTTCTTCTTCTGGAATGGATAGATTCAGTTCTAGCAAAACTTTGCGGCTGATATTATACCAAGGTTCTTTGACAATATCTGGAATCGGCTCAGGCTGCTGTTTCCAAAATTGGCTGATGAGCTGAGCTTTCTTTACGATTTTGGGCTCATTTTCAATGGCTTGTCTTGTGCGAATCCAACAATATTGCCAATGGCCTTGCTGCGATTTTTTAGCACGCTCATCCAATTTAGGAAACGCACCTTGAAAATTTTGGGCCCAAGCTAAAATAGGGCGCAGACGATGTGGGTAAAAAGAATCGCCTTGATAGCTGTTGGCTTCGCGTTCAGCCTGTAGCAAAAATTCTTCCACCTCAGGCTCTAGACAGGCAGCCATTTCTTTGCGCAATTCTTTTTGGCTTTCAGGCACTTCGCAATATAGGCCCAAAAGCTTTGCAAGAGGCTTTTTCGCTTTGATGAGGTTATCCCATTCCATGAGCCAAAAGATATATTCTTTTTGATACAACAATGCAGTCGCTGTTTTGGCAGAGATCTCGGATTGACGATTGTGCAGTGCTTCCACAGCATCCACTAAAATTTGGAGATGTTCACGATACACTTGATTGCGAAGCTCAATGGTCTGAATCTGGGCCTGGATGAGATTGCTAATTTTATCTTGCAATTTCTCCAAACGAGCTTGGACTAAAGACTGACGGTGGATATAAAAAAGTGGTAGTACGCTTAGCCCATCGCTGTATTCACCTAAAATTCGATGGGCCTGCACAATAGGTTGCAATTGAAGCGAATCCTCAATCACAGGATTTGGGAGCCACATCAGACGGAGATAACCAAAAAATTCCAAAGCAAAATACAAAGTGGGAATAGCGATCCTCCACAACCATCGTTTTTTTTGCTCTAGCGACCGGGCCATGTCTTGCTTTTGGCGATTTAATTCAGCAAAAATGATGATGAAAAAGTTTAGCATAGCCGGCGCAATCTGGCGATATAGCTCAGAGGACTTATTGGCATCTATGGAAACTAACGTCTTGAGGTAGCCAATCCATTGAGATTCAGTTTGGGCAATCCCGGCTAGTTGAGAGCTGCGATCGCATAGTTTTTGTATGAGCTCAGGATTATTCAAAAGCACAGGTTCTAATTGATCGCCTTTTGTAAACACCACCCAAATTGGGAATCGCTCTTTCTGCTGTTGAGCTTTTTGCAACCGATAGGCAATTGCTGCAAAATAATTTCGCAGTTGAGCTCCTTGCAATGCATTGCTGGTCTGCATTTCCAACAAATTTTTGGCCTCGATGAGCAAAAAGATTCCATGGCTTTTATCTAAAATACTTTGAATATGGTATTGCCATTGTGTTTGATCTTCAAAATACCTGCCAGGAATATCTCGCCACAAAATTTTATAATGATTCGCTCCTTGCCAAATTTCCAGGTAGAGATTTTCTTCTTTTTGCGTACCAATCGAAGTAGTATCTTGGTAGCGTCGAATTTCTGTTTCCACGATTTCAGGGGTAATGCGTTGATTGGGCAAATAATATCCGGTTTGTGCATCACGTTCGGATTTTGCAATATCTCGAATCCTTCGCTCTTCATTATCATTCATATAGCCAACGCCCATGGTTTCATGCACCTGGGTATTTTGTGTCAATTCTTTTACCAGCGTGGCTAAAAATAAGGTCTTTCCAACACCAGACGGCCCTAAAACAGCAATTTCAATATAGTGATGCCGGCCTAAGCGTTTTTTCAGCCAAGAAGTACGATAAATGAAATAACCAATTGCCATTGCTCCAATGAAAAAAGCGCAAAACAATATCAAAGCTGCATTCATGCAAATCTTTTCCTAATTGCAAAATTTTTGGTGATTACGCTAATTCGAGAATCAGTAGCACAAAGAAGATGATGAGAATTGCCAACATATTCCAAATATTGGCAGAGATGAGATGCCGCAAAGTATCCATGGAAGTCTTTCGGATCTTGACTCCCCATAGAAATGAAACCATAGCAATTGCAAAACCTGCTACCGTGGTTTTCAGGGTAAACATGCCAAATCCCTCAAAAATTGGGATAAAGCCAATCAGTCCCAACAAAGGCTCAGGATGAAGATGCATCCAGAATGTTTCGATCCATGTATACCACGTACACAATGGATTGGTGGCCAACGCAATGAACAATGAGCCTAAAGCAGAGGATAAAAATGCAATGTACGATAAAATCCAACAGCCTAAGACAAAACAAATTAAAATTTGAGGCAGGAAAAAAAGATACGGCTCGATTCCTAAATTGCGCATTGCATCCCATTGCCTGCGCTCGCTGTCTCTCATAGAAGAGAGATACGCTGTGATTGCTGTCCCAGATCTTGCGGCAATAAAAATACAAGTGAATAGCGGGATCAAAGCACGGAACATCACGATTCCAAAGCCGCTCAGCATTTCCCTAAAAAAGGTTGGAACCAAAAAGCGTTCCACTTTGACTGCCGTTCCTGTATAAAGCCTCACGGATCCTAAATCTAAATTCAAAGAAAAATAAGTGGCCACTAATCCCAGGAAAAAGCCTGTGATCAGCATATATGGTGATGCGCGAATGACCAATAATTTGAACATCACTGTGAAAAATTTCCACCACCAAACATAGCTTTGCGGTCGCAAGGCTTTTGAAATACCACGCAACAGCCTTGATAAGGCAGTGTTCCAAAGAGCGTCTGCAGATCGCGCTTCGTGCTGCAAAAATTCGTCCTGGCTTAATTCTCGAAAATTCGGAGTTCTTTGCGTGCATAAATCTTCAGCATAGTACGGCAGCGGTTTAGCTGGCGCATGATTTTGCACCTCTTGTGTATGGCTGATGAACCATACTCGGTGGCAAATCCGCAGAAAGTTTTCATAATCATGCGTGATGACAAGCGTGAGGATATTTTGGTTCTGCTCGTGTGTTTGCTGGACTAAGGACACCACTTGCTGGGCTGTAGAAATATCCAGGGAAGAAGTAGGCTCATCAAAAATCATGATCTTTGGTCGAAAAGCCAAAAGCCTGCCAAATGCAACCCGCTGTTTCTGTCCGCCAGAAAGCTTATTGATATTGCAAGAAAGGATGTTGGGTGGCAAATCCAATTTGGTGATCATCTCTCTTTTCCAGGCACTCCAAGCAAGTCCCTGCCTAGGCTCTAAAGATTGATCATTGGCAAAAGACCAATTTTCTTCCACAGTCAAATCATCAAAAAGACCAAGTGATTGAAACATGACACCAATTTTAGCTTCCAATGTTTTGGGATAAATTGGGTTGAGCAAGTTGATAATTTGGCCATCCAGATTTAATTCAAAACATGAGGAACTCACTGCTGGAGAGATCACAATACCCCGCTCTAGCGGAGATAAAAAGCCCAAAAGCAAATTCGTGAGCAATGATTTTCCTGATCCACTCGGCCCCAGGAGCAGCACGATTTCTTTTGGATACGCACTTACCTCTAGATTATGGAGCAATTTTTCCGCACGCGGAGCACCTGTGGCATCTTGTTTAATGGTCTCGATATGAAGGCCATGAATTCGTAGAATCGGAGCATACGTTTCATTCATAACGTAGTCATCCTTTGCTTGGCTAAGGCTGCCGCAAATCTAACATAAAAATATATTTCTCTGGAACACGCCGAGAACTTTGGCCTGGATAACAAACAACCTGCGGCTCTTTTTTTTGCGAAATTCCTTCACGCACTGCCATCAGCAACATAGGATTAGGGCCGGTTTGGTTTTCATCGAGAATAAATTTCGTCAGCCACGCAGTGGTCAAATTTTGAACATCTTGAACAATCGTGGAGAGATGCCCTAAGATGACCTGATTTTGAGCAGATGCAGTGAGCACATTCCGCACAGCTTCTGCTACTTCTGTGCCATAGCGATCTTGTAGATAGCTTAGCAATGCTTTATTCTGAGCTAAATTTTTGATCCCTTGCCAAACCGTCTGCGCAATATCCATTTCTGAGGCAACATCTTTTAGGGCCTTACTTCCATGCTCTAGGATTGTTTCATGGTGTTTTTCCACGACTTCTCTGATTTCCTTTTGCGCTGCTGGCCATGCTCCAGACCATGCACCTGGTCCAACACCACGCACGGCTCGCCGGCTTACTTCAGCAGGATCAATGAAAAAGCCCATCAAGCTTAAGTAAAGCTTAATCGCTGTGCCACCAGCATTCTCCGGTATACTTTTCGGATCAACCCAATAGGATGCCATTTGGTCCAAGGCTGCATCTGCTGCACCTCCCATGGCTTTTTGAGCAATGTTGGACCAGCCAATATTGTCCTTGAGCAACGTAACCATTTGTTGAGCCTGTGGATTTTTCTCTAGTCTAGCCAGCACTTCATTCCAAGAAATTTTCGACAAAATCTCTTGCTTGACAGCCTGATAAATTGCATTTTTCAGCTCCTGGTCTTGCATAATCTGCTGAGCCAATGCCTGGTCATTTAATTTTTCTCCCAAAAGCTGGGTCATTTGCAAAAGAATTGCATTGATCTTGGCTTGATTTTGTGTGGCCAAAGTCATCAGCTCAGTTTTAAACTGTTGCGCCATTTCCTGGCTTAAAAAGCGATTTAAAATCGCAGGCAACGATGGAGAAGCATGCAGGAATTCAAATTGCGTATCTTCACGCAAAATTTTTGGCCCATACTGCTTGGCAATGCTCAAGCAAAATTGCACTTTGTTATCTACCAAAGTATGTTGTTTGATGAAGCCAATCAAGGATAAATTAGGCTGAAATTGATAGATGGGAGTTCCAACTTGAAACAATGACAAAGTATCTGGATCATGGGTAGATACCTCAACAAAGACTTCCAGATTTTGGTTTGCATACGGTAGTCTAGGGAGAATTTCACGTCCCAATAGAGGCAAATATGCCCGCGAAAATTGCACTATCCCCCATCCAATCCCCCAGATCAAAAGAATGATGCTGATCCAAAAAACTTTGGATCTCCGCTTTTTCAAACGTATCCAAAAAGTTTTCATAAAATTTTCCGCACAGACAACTTATGGTTGTTAAGACCAGCAAGAACGTGCGGCCTCCAGTTTCCTATCACCTAATGCACCCCTGGTTTCCTATGGTTGCATCAGCTTATGAATTTTTAGCAATTTTTTCAATCAAAAATCCAAGCAAACTGCCAAGGATTAAAGTCATGACAGTTATTGGAATTAAACTCATAGGATCCTGAGCCGCTATCAATATGCCAACTGGCAACAGGACCATAAATCCAATGCATATACCTTTGAATGGAGCAGCCATTTCAAGCCTTGAGGTGGCAATCAGAAAACCCGTGACGATCCAGAATGTAAACGCGGATAAATTCGCACTCCAAGGCAAATTTTGGATGAACATCGGAATCACATCTATGGACCCGGCTGCTGCACCCAATAATAGACCAATATATTTTTTCTGCATAAAAATCTTTCGATTATAACGTTTTTGAAGCTTCTAGCTTTTGGAGATATTTGTCATTCCATCAATTGCCACAATATCACGATAGAGAAAATTATAGCTTAGCCTGGTAAAAAATAAAGGAAATTTGGAATATTTTCTAGGATTTCCAAGATGATCCATGACACTGACAATTCTTACTTCACGTATCTGGGAAAATTTGTGTTTTTTTTCAAAAAAAGATTGCATTTATTCTCGATCTTTTGTATAATGGCTTATCTTAACAGACTATGTTGTTTCTTTTTGCATGTTTCTATAGGAGAGACACCATGATACGAACTCTAACCATTGTTATGCTTGCGCTATTTTTGGTTGGAACTGTATTTGCAGAAAATTCCAACCATTTAGTGCAAGGCCAAATCATGGCGACTAACAAACAGCCGGGTAGCCTAGCTACCATTCAGATTTTAGATGCACGTCAAGAAAAGCTGCTTCTGCAGACTAAGTCAGATGTAAATGGTAATTTTTCTTTCTACTTGGTACCTGGACGTTATAATTTGTATGTCAACGGCGAATTCATTCAGGCTTTCAATACCATTGGCAAGCCAATGAATTTAAATGTCCAAGTCGAACCTTATGTTTTGCAGCTTCAAAAGAGCAAACCTCTAGTTGTAGGCGGTCTGGCTGCTGGTGTAGCCGGCTTAATCGCTGGTGTTACTGCCCACACTGTCACAAATAGCGTTTTGAATCTTGCAGAAGACGATGATGGTGATTTGGATGCCACACCGTAGTTAGTTGCTCGCCAATTTGGCACTAATTAAGACATTGCTCGATTAGTGAACGTAACTCATACAATCCTAATCGAGAACTTATGAACCCAAGAGCTAGTCCATACTTGATGATAGCCATAAGCCTTGCAATGGCTTTTGGAAATGGCAGTTTGGGGAGCATCTTAAAATTTATAGGCTTTGAAAGCAAAAACTATTTTATTAACTCATACTGCTTGGCTAACTAGCACTTGGGTAACTTATAGAACCTGGGAAATTCCCAGGTTTTTTTAGCAATGAATGGAATTGATCATGCGGCCTTTTTCTTTTTATAGCACATTACTATTTACCGTAGGATGCTATATCCTTGGTGGGTGCAGCACTGAGAGTGTAAAAGTGGTCAATCAAGCTGCTGAAGCACAGTGGAAATCTTCCACCGATCAAATAAGCCGTGTTATGGCCCGCCAAAGCCAAAGTAAGCTTAGCCAAAGAGAGCAAAATTATCGTTTGGGCGCAGATGACATTCTGGAGATCACGATCTTTGAATGGGAAGTGAGTAACAAAGCTAAAACCGTGGAAGTGCGTGTTTCAGAAGATGGTACAATAGTCCTGCCAATTTTAGGGATACTTCAAGCAACAGGAAAGAGTACTCAAGAAATTCAAGCTAACCTAGAAAAAAAATTGCAGCAAGATGGCATTTTGGTCAATCCACAGATCAGCGTGTATATCAAAGAATTTCGCAGCAAACGTATTACTGTCGTTGGCGCTGTGGAAAAACCTGGAGTTTTCCATTTGAGGCGCAATGTCACAACACTGCTGGATGTGCTTGGAGAAGCAGGTGGGTTAAATGAAAAAGCTGGATACTTAGTCTATGTGATTAAAGCTGAAGAAAACCCGATTCCCCCAAGAGCAAGCAAAGCTCTTCCTTCTGATGCAACTCGGTTGGAAACAAGCACCCAAACCCAAACAACAGCTTCTTCTGCTGCAACGGCAGATGCAGAAATGTCTTTTACAAGCAATCCATCCTCAAGCCAAATTATCCAAGGAATGGTCCAACAACCTGGGCAGCAGAAGATTGCGATTGATATGTATGAATTGGTGGAATTAGGCAATTTAGAGCTTAATATTGTGCTTGAAAATGATGATGTAGTATATATTCCTAATGCCCAAGAATTTGCAGTTACAGGCCATGTTAAAAAAGCCGGAAGTTTTCCACTTCGCAAACCAACAACTTTGCTCGAAGCAGTGGCCATGGCAGAAGGATTGAATGAAATTGAGGCTTCTCCAGAGTATTGCCTTTTGAAACGCAGAGATAAAACTGGCATAGAGCAATTGTTACCCATTGATCTGGTAGCAATTGCTGAAAGAAAAGCCCCGGATATTTATGTAGAACCAAACGATGTTTTGATCGTACGACAAACAATGGGGAAGTATATATATACCCAATTTAAAGAGTTCGTCAATTTCACATTTGGTGCAGATACAGTTGGCCTCATTCGAGGGGATTGATTTTGTAAAGCTACAAACCACTTTTCACAAAACTTTTTTGTTGAAAAAATTTGAATGCTTTTGTATAATCGAAAAAAATTAGTGTCGTACAATTTCATTTTATGAAAGGCAATAGGTTATGGCGGTATATGCAGATCGCGAAGCCTTTATTCCCTATCGTAAAGCAGATGTAGTGGAATTGTGCATTGAAGATGGGAAGTTAAGCCCAGCAGATGCAAAAAAATTCCGTGAATTTTGCGAAATCCTAGGAGCCTACTACCACTTTGATTTCCACCATGATTTGGAAGCGATGAAGCAGAACTTTTCTGCGTTTGATCCAGATGCGGATACAAAACCTCGTATCATTCCAACTCCAGAACAAAAACAAGAAATGCAAGGTAAGTTAGTAGAAGAACTTAGCTCAGTTTTGGAAAAGGCCAACTATCGTAAGCTCACAGAGCAAGAACTTCAAAATGCTTTGGAACAAGAATCGCTGATTACCCTGCGCATGCATGTTGATTTTAATGATTATGAGACATGGACTCTGTATCATCGAGGAAGTGGACAGCAGACTGTAGAACTGAAGAAGATGTTCGGCCTAAAAAAAGTGCCATTGACCATGGACATTTTTGAACGCGTCGTTCTCTTGATCAAATTCAAAAATCGCGATTATTTCCTCCAGAAATTCAAAGGGAACAAGAAAAAAGTAGATGCTTTGAATTTTGAACCAGGCAAGATGTATCTATACATGTATAAGAACATTCCACAAGCTGACCTAGAAGTTCTATTTCCTAACGTTGACATTAGCATGAACTTCAAAGACTTGATGATGCTATGGGTTCCAGCAGCAGGTGCTGGTATTGCGACTCTCATCAAAGTTTTGCCCAATTTGATCATTATTTTGGGTGTTTTGTCTGCAGTGATGTTTGGAAAAGAAGCCACAGGGTTAAGTGATCCCAAGGGTATCATTGCTGGTCTATCAGGGTTAGCTGTTTTAGGTGGGTTTGTGTTTAAGCAGTACATTGCCTATAAAAACAAACGCATCCAATTCTTAAAACAAGTTTCTGATACACTGTTCTTTAAAAACTTGGTGTGCAATGCGGGTGTGTTCAATGCGTTGATTGATGCAGCCGAAGACGAAGAATGCAAAGAAGTCTTCCTGGCATACTACCACCTGCTTACCAATCCTCCGTTGACAAAAGAGCAACTAGACGATACCATTGAGCAATGGCTAGAAACCAAGTTTAGCACTAAAATTGATTTCGATGTTGACAAAGCCCTGCAACAGATGGAAAAGATGCGTGGCAAAATCGTACAAGAAGGTGTGAGTGAAGAAGATACACCTGAAAAACCTTTATTGGTTCGCGATGATAAGGGTGTTTGCCATGTCTTGGCCATTGATGATGCGAAAACAATGATTGATTATATTTGGGACAATATTTTCCAATATAACGAATAATCTCCATTCTATTGACCCAGGTTTAGGCCTGGGTCAACTTGTTGATAAGCACTACTCTATTTTATTGATGGAATTGATGATATGATACCTAAGTTTTCTGTCCTCATCGTAGGAGCAGGGCAAATCGGTGCATTTTTTGATACACCAGAGTCTCCCAACATTTTGACGCATGCCCATGCTTTTACAAAACATCCCAATTTTGAACTGCTTGGTTTTATGGACATTGTGCCGGATAACGCTGCCAAAGCAGCAGCAATATGGGGAGGCAAGCCATTTGGCTCTTTAGCCGAGGCATTTGCCCAACGCATACCAGATGTAGTTTGTGTGGCAACGCCTGATCCGACGCATTATAGTTTTTTACTAGAGATTGCACAATATCCTGTAAGACTCATTTTTATGGAAAAGCCATTTGCTCAAAATATCAAAGAAATAGAACATCTTCAGCATATTTTAGAACAGGCGACATTTTCAGTGGCAGTGAACTATAGCCGCAGATTTGTGCCAGAGTTCATTCAAGTGCGCGAAGCAATCCATCGAGGCGAATGCGGCGAATTCATGGGCGGAGCGGCTTCTTATGGAAAAGGATTGTACCACAATGGCTCTCATATGCTGAATTTGCTGGAATACTGGCTAGACCAATTCACCACAGCGCAAGTCTTAGACACAATCCAAGATTGCTATGCCCACGATCCGTCTGTATCTGCGATTTTGCAATGGAAAAATAAGCCTTTGATGCTTCAAGCCATAGACTGCCGATGTTTTACTATATTTGAGCTTGACCTCTTATTCACCAAAGCAAGATTGCGCATGGTGGATGCTGGAATGCGGCTCGAAATCTATGAAGTACAGCCCAATCTGATGTTCAAAGGTTATCAAAATATGGTCTTGAAACATCAGTGGAATACTGGGCTCAATCGTTCTTTAGCTTATGCAGTGCAAAATATCTCCGATCATCTCACCCAGCAAACCCGACTTTGTTGCTCATGGCAACATGGGCTATCTGCATTCAGAATGTGCCATCAAATTTTGCCAATGAAATAAGACTATTTCACACATTCACACGCACTGAATGTCCATAAGGTAAAGCCTAGAAGAAGCAATAGTTTGACTAATACTGCAACGCAATCCACGGGCACCAAAAGCCCAATCATAAAAATTCGTTCCAGCCAAATTCCAAAGAAAATAGAAATGGAAGCACACGCTACCACATAGCGATTTTGTTTTGCGTTACGAGTGGCTAGCGCAAGGAATGGGATCAGAAAAAGCAATCCTACCGTTGCATACACGATCTCAATTCCATGAATATTTCTCAACCACAGCTTGTAAAAACCCACTTCTTTTGGCAAATTTTCATGCCAAATCATGGTCAATTGGAAAGCGCAAAGGCACATCCAAAGCACGCTCAGCACAAACATCATCCACCCTGAACCATATTGAGCTTTGGAAAATTCAATGCTAGGAGCTTTCCGTTGCACAAAAAAGCAAATCAACCCGGCACAGGCAATCCCAACATAAATAGCTTCCAAAACAAAATATGGTCCATAGATGGTGCTAAACCAGGGATATTCCAAAGACATCACGCAATCATAGGCCATTAAACATTGAGAAAGCACAAATGAAAAAAGGTATAAGACTGCCCAGGTACGTTTTGGGCCATGCTCTGATATGGAAGCTGCTTTATAACGCAACGCAAACAAAAAAGTGAGCATGGCAGCCACAAAATTGCGACCTATAAAAAAATCTGGTTCAAACCAAAAGGAATGAAGTTTAGATCCAGGATAAAGATTCCATTGTAACAATAGCAATGGAATCAACAAGGCACATACAAAAATCAGCGGAATTATTCTAAATAAATAAGCTTTGAGTGATTGAATCCATTGAAAATGAGCCAGTTCTCCTACAGCGATCAAAGCTACACAACCTTGTCCTAATCCAAGCCAAAATGCAAGATTGAGTAATAAACTGGCTTGATTCCCAGGCGACAAATATTCAATACCTGCACATAATAACAATACAATCAATGCAATTGTAGCCCAGCATTTGTAAAGCTTCATTATTTTTTTCTCCTTGAACATGGTTTACTCTTTCTCATAGCCTGTGCCAATTTCATTGTGGTTTATTTTCTAGGATAGCGATAATATACTTCTAAAGATAAAATATTAAGGCTAGTCCAAAAAATACGACCGCCTTCATATTGGCCATATCCCCAAGAACCTTCCGCACAGCCTTCTTTTTCTTGATGTTCGAGCAGGGATTGCTTGAGTGCTGCATTCCATTGGTCCCAAGACTCGTCTCCCAATTGGTACATAGAGAGGGTGCCATAATACCAATAGTAAAAATCATTGGTACCTCCCCAGGTTGGACAATGTCTGGACAAAATTTTTGCTCCTCCTAGAATCAATGGATTGTCGGCTGGCGTTCTGAAAAAAATTCTACAAAGCACTCCAACAGATGTCATGCAGATATTACGGTGAGGAGATACATAGCCTACCCAAGGCTCTTCCCCCTGCATGGTCACGGAATCTAGCCAATATTTAGCACTTTGTATACTGCGCTCCGGCACTTCAATTTCTGCAATCGCAGCATTTTTCAGCGCGAGCATGCACCAGCCTGTGACTGAAGTATCATTATCACCACATCGCTCGTGATATCGCCAGGCTAAACCAGGATTTTGTGCTTCTAAGAGAAATTTCACGCCTGCTCGTGCAGATTGCAAATATTGCAAGCTATGACACATTAAATATCCTTCGACCATGGCCATCGTTGCAATCGCATGATTGTACATATAATTATGCCTTTTAGGGCCAAAGCATCCATCTGGTGTTTGAATTTCTATTAAATAGCTGAGGGCCTTTGACACAACAGCTTGATATTTGCCTTTGGAATCATCTGCTCCAGAGCCTAGAAAACAAAGCGTTGCAAGCCCTGTCACTGCTGGATTTCCCCACGCTACACCAGGATTTGCACAAGCTTGCCCCTGGCAATGCTGCATAAATCCTGCACAGTCCCAATGGCCATCCATGCTTTGATGACGTTTTAACCATTCCAATCCTTTGAAAACCGCTTGCTCTGTGCCAGCACTGCCGCCGCCTTGTTGCAAGCTGTTCCCTTTGCCGCTTGTCCTGCTGTGAATGACCTTTTCAGCAGTAATTCCGCCTCTTAGTCGGACCTGCTCTAATTTTTTGCGGCTTTCGAGCTGTGCCTGGATTTCCTGCTCTTTTGCCAGCAGCGCTTCAATATTCTGAGACGATTTGGGCATATCCCGTGGCTGCTGGGTCACTTCTTGGATATAATCTTGGGAAATGCTTTGAAGCTCTTTATCCCAATTTTCTTGAATGAGAGGCTCTGAATTTTCTTGCAGCATAGGTGCAGGCGTAGGTTGAGATGTAGCTATGCTAGGAGTTAGCTCTGAAACTGGCTCAACTGTTTGTTCTTGTTTAGTTTCTACTTGCTGAAATTCATCATGCGTCACTTCAGCCTGGATTAGCTCTGCGCGAATATAACCAAAATCAGCACTTTCCCTGTTTTGCCCTAGCAACAACGAAGCCAATATAATTACAATGAAGTGCAACAACACGGAAAGCGCCAATGCTTCGTACATACTTGCATTTTTGTTATATTCTTTTAAAAAATTGGAAAAAAAATTGGATCGTTGCATGTTTGCTTCCTCGCAGAATGCTTCAATATAACGGATTTGGGGGTCCAATAGATCAGTTCATGCTGTGGTGGACTTCCTTCCAAAAACGTTATCATCAGCAGAATTATTCTTCCTTTGATTTATTGCGGTAGGCTTCATGCGCTCGACGGCGTTGGCTGACATATTCTTCTGCAGTATCTTGTGTGATGATTTCATATAAAATAGCCCGCTTATTGCCATATTTGCGCAATATCCTGCCCAATCGTTGCACATGCTCTCTGACGCTGCCACTGCCAGAAAGCACAACTCCAATATTGGCTGCTGGAACATTCACACCTTCATTCAACACACGCGATGTTGCTAAAATAGAATAAGTCCCTTGATTGAAGCCTGTTAAATACGCCCGGCGTTCTTGCGTTTTGGTTTGATGGGTAATCACAGGTACTAAAAATTCTTTTGAAATTGCATAAGCAGTTGCATTATCGTGTGTGAAAATTAAAATTCTTTCCCCAGCGTGCTTTTCTAGAATTTTTTTCAATTCTCTTAGTTTGGCTGGTGCAGCCTGGGCAATTTCTTTTTGCCTGAAATAAGCCATCAAAGCCCTACGGCCTTCGCTACTGCGGCAACTGGCAGCGATAAACTGATGCCATGATCTAGGACCAAAAGAAATAGCATGGTCACGCAAGAAGTTTAAATAAATATTTCGTTCTTCCCAATACTCGGCACGTTCTTGAGGCCCGAGCTTGACTTTGCGTTCGCAAAGTTCATAATCAGCCAAATACTGCCCTGACATCTCTCGAATTTTCTTACGATACACAAATTGCCCAATGAGATACTTGAGCTTTTCTTCACCAGCATCCACTCGTTCTGGCGTGGCTGTCAGGCCCAAACGATATGGCGCAATTGCAAACTCGGCACCTATTTGATAGCTTGCACTTGGTAGATGATGGCATTCATCAAAAATGATCATTCCAAATTTATTTCCCAAGCGTTCTAAATGCCGATACGCAGAGTCATACGTAATCACAGTTAAACTAGCGATTACATATTCTCCACCGCCAATGAGACCAACAGGCACTCCTGCAAAATGTTGCTCCAATACATCGCTCCATTGATGCATTAGATCAATGGTAGGAACCACGATAATCGTACTTCGTTTGGCTGTTGCAATGGCCATAATCCCCACAAAAGACTTGCCTGTTCCTGTGGGAAGCACAATTACTCCTTGCATTTTAGCCTGTACCCATGCTAAAATAGCTTCTTCTTGATATGGAAATGGTTTTTGGGAAATTTTGGGGACCTGCAATTCTGCATAATCTCGTGCCTGATCATCATAAGGAATTCGCTGGTCATGCAGTTGCTGAATCAATCGAGCATACTGAATGCCAGGCGTTCGATAACAATGCGTGCGTGCATCCCATTGACAATGAGCTAAGTTATGCAAAAATGCACCTTCGTCACCATTCAATCTCAAAGTTCCTGCTTCATAAACAATCGTAATCATAAATTGCTTTTTTTAAAATTTGATTGAAAAGCGTAAATCACATACATCGCAAGCCGAATCGTGAGTCAATTCGGCTTTGTTAGAAGAAAGAATATCCAATGCCTATAAAAATGCAACTATTGATTTTATTCAAAAAAAATGTTTTTTTTACTTTGCTGATTGCCTGTTGCCTTATATTAGGGTGCCAATCTGCTTCCCTCAATGATGAAGGCATTGAATTGGCCCAGGCCGGAAATTGGGAAGCAGCGATTGAAAAATTCAAGCTTGCGCTGGCCTCTGATCCTACAAACATCAACATTCAATTGAATTTAGCAAAAACATATCTTTTTGCTGAAAAGCCACAAGATGCGCTCGATTTAGCCAAACCCATTTTAGAGCAACAACCCAATATGGTAGCATGCTTTATTGTAGCCCAAAGCTATGTGGGCCTTCAAAAACCAGACATGGCCGAACAAGTCCTGGTGCATCAGGCATCTCAACCAGCATTACCAGCAGAAGATGCAACTTCAATCGCTTTGGCTTTGGGGAATCTAGCCTTGCATCAAAGGCAATGGGATAAAGCAGCGGAATATTATCAAAAAGCCATTCAATACAACCCGACGCTAGACTATGCCTATGTTCAATTAGGCCGCTGCTACTTAGGACAGGAATCCCAAGTTATGAACTCCCAACCTACTTGGGATCCTGAAAAACCCTGGCTTCCAGCCACAGCCGGAACATCCCTGAATAAAGCAAGAGCTGCTTTGCGCAAAGCCGTGTATTTAAATCCAGATAATCTCGATGCTCATCGTATGTTAGGTGCTATTGCATTTCAAACTAAAGCTTATGAAGAAGCCGAGTTAGAATTTCTGGAAGCCTTGCGATGCAATTCCAGAGATGGAACTGTGTATCTTAGTCTAGCAATTATATCACAAAATCTCAAAAAGTGGGATGCAGCAGAGCAATATTTACAAAAGGCTACTGAATTTATGCCAGAAAAGTTGCAACCTAAGATCATTCATATCTTTCTAAAAATTGACCAAGAACAATATACCG
>JAKLHB010000008.1 GCA_022710345.1 Planctomycetota bacterium | reverse complement strand
AAGCGTTGTCAACTGATATTGGCTCCAAAAAATCCGTTATATTGAGCAAAATAGGACCGCATCAGCGGCTAATCTTAATGGCTTTATGAAGAAAGTTAAAACATAAAGTGAATTGACACACGCCATTTTATCAAGCGTTGTCAACTGATATTGGCTCCAAAAAATCCGTTATATTGAGCAAAATAGGACCGCATCAGCGGCTAATCTTATGAAATTTAATGATTTTGATCAACTCATGCGGCAGTATGAAGAAGCCCTTGACCAGACTCTGCTGCCCAATCTATGGCCATTGGTACGATTGGATGGGAGAAATTTTGGCCAATTGGTAAAAGCAAATTCGATTCAAAGCCCATTTGATACTAAATTGCACCAAGCTATGGTACAAACCGCACAGCGATTGATGAATTGCGGATTTCAAGGCATCTATGCTTATACAGAAAGCGATGAAATTTCAGTGCTATTTCATAAAAAAGATCGTATGTTTCAACGCAAGATTCGAAAATGGCTATCTGTCTTAGCAGGTGAAGCAAGTGCAGCTTTTACTCATGCTTTGGGATCCCCTGGTGTCTTAGATGCACGAATTTGCCCTATTCCAGACGTGGAAACCGTGATAGATTATTTTCGCTGGCGACAAGAAAGCTGCCAGCGCACTGCATTGCAGCAAGCCTGTTATTGGGCATTGATTCATGCTGGCAAAAGTGCTTATGATGCCACGCAAGCGCTGGTCGGCCGTACCTATGAACAAAAGCTAGAAATACTCCGAGATCATGGAGTGCTCTACAAAAGTCTGCCTCCTGAATTTAGGCTTGGAACTGGCTTGTGCTGGCAAAATAGAGATAAACCAGGCATCAATCCAAAAGATCAACAGGCCAGGACAGGCAAACGCAAAATTCTTGTAGCAGTTGTTCCTTTGCCAAAAGGCGAGGAATACACGATGTTTCTAAAAGAACAGATCAATAAAAATAAGTGATGATCAAGTTTTTTGTGGAAACTCCATGACGGCAACTTAAGAAAACATCCCTAGCTTGTGCCAATTGCAGCAGACGCTGACGGTTAGTTTCTAGCCATGCAAAGCAACACAGCAAAGAGCATAAATTGCCTTTGGATGTTTTCTGGAGCGCTGCTGAATTGGCACAAGCACGTTTTGTAAAGAGCTATCAACCCCGGTAAATCTGTTATCATTGAGAAAATACAAATATGATGCCTCAGCCCAATCTTGATGCTTCATCCCAACTTTTGGCCGATGTTATAAAGATGCTATCATCTGCAGATTACGCATTGTTGCAAAATTTCTTACAACAATGCAAACAAGCCGGAAATCTTGAATTTTACCAAAGATTGCAGCAAGAGCACCAACAATTGTTAGAAGTTTTGCAACTCAATCAATTTTTAAATTCAGAGCGCAATGTAGGAAAGTTGCTCAGTCTGATTTTAGACAAGGCAATTCACTTTATCAAAGCAGAGCGAGGTTTTATCATTTTAGGAAATGATGAAAAAATTGCGGCGGCTCGGAATTTTGACCAAGAGTATGTTCTTGACCCTAGCTTGAAAATCAGCCGATCTCTGGCCCAATCTGTGATGCAGAGCGGTAAAATTTTAATCGCAGCAGATGCTCAATCTGATCCTGAATTTCAGCATATTCAGTCGGTACGTAAATTAGGGTTACGGTCTATCATTGCCCTGCCTTTGAAAATTCAAGATAAAATTTTAGGGGTGTTATACCTAGACAATCGCTTTCAACCAGATGCATTTCAAGCCCACCAACTCTTAATTTTGCAAGCTTTTGCAGATCAAGTCGCATTAGCAATTCATCAAGCTCAATTATTGGAGGCTCTGCAAAAAGCTGTTGATAACATGCTTGCTACTCCTGGCCCAATTCCTGCAGTTGCGATTGCTTCATCCAGCAGTGGCTCCAATATTCAGGAAAGTTCAGATATTTACAGATTTGGCAATCTCATCAGTGCGAATCCACAAATGCAACATTTGTTTGAATTAGCCAAGCGTGCTAGTTTATCTGATGTGCCAATCTTGATTTTGGGGGCTAGTGGTACAGGAAAGGGCATGCTAGCGCAAGCCATCCATGAAGCAAGCCCGCGTAAAGTGCATCCTTTTGTTGCTGAAAATTGCGCAGCAATTCCAGCAACCTTGCTGGAAAGCGAGCTTTTTGGCTATGTAAAAGGCGCATTTACAGGAGCCACAGAGAACCGTCCAGGCTTATTGGATCAAGCTCATCTGGGAACTTTATTCTTAGATGAAATCGCTGAAATGCCTTTAGAAATGCAAGCTAAATTACTACGTGCGCTTGAAATGCAGTTAATTCGTCCAGTTGGGGCAACACAAGAACATGCAATTCAGATTCGCTTAATTTCTGCCACTCACCAAGACCCTATAGAGTTGATCCAACAAAAGCGCTTTCGAGAGGATTTACTGTATCGAATCCAGGTAGTTTCCCTGACCATACCCAAGCTCAAAGATCGTCCTGAAGATATTGCTGTTTTGGCACAACATTTTTTGCAGCATTCTTCAGAAGCACAGGCCAAGCAAATTTATTCTATTGAACCCAGTGCATTGGAACTTTTGCTATGCTATGATTGGCCAGGCAATGTGCGCCAATTGCAACATGAAATTTATAGAATTGTCGCTCTCAAAATGCCTGGAGAAAAAATCACGGCCGATGACATTGCTCCAGAAATTGTAGGCAAACAGTTCATTCCTATTCCCGGCCGCTTATCCTTAAAAGAAGCAGTACAACGATTTGAACGAAATTATATTTTGCAAACCATGCAAGCAATGAATGGGAATCGTACTAAAGCAGCACAGATATTAGGGTTAGCTCGACGTACATTGTATAACAAAATTTCTGGCCAAGAATTAAGTGAGCACTAGATGAGCCATAGTTTTTGTAAATTTAATTGGCAAAAGCAGCCAAATGTGGATATAATCAAAGGCACTTGCAGGGCTTTCTAGCAAAATTTTGTAAAACGAGGCCGATTTTTATGAAGACTACATTTTGTTCATGTATTTACATTGTCGCTCTATTCAGCGTAATGTTTTTTGTACCAAGCTGTCAAAGTGCAGAACCAGAAGGGACTGTATCTGCAGAAGAGAAAGCTAAAAACCAAATCGAAATTTTAATTGATGCTATGGCATTGCCCAATCGCAATGTTGATAATATTTGTCGTAGGCTCATTGAAGAATATGGAGAGCAAGCTATTCCTGAGCTATCCAGCAATATTGAAAATCGTATTCCCATTGTGCGACTTTTATGCACCTTTTGCTTAGGCCAGATTTATGAACGTACAAAAAGCCAAGAAATCCTGGAATTAAAGCCTAAATTTGCTGGTTTATTGTATGATCCTGTGCACAAAGTTCGATTGGAAGCCGCTGCAACTTTGATTAGTATGCAAGACTACCAAGGTATCCCTATGATTATTGACGCATTGCGAAATGAATCTGCGTATGTGCGTATGATTGCTGCTCAAATTTTATTCAAAACTTTTAACGAAACTTTTGGATATCAATATTACGAAGATGCAAAAAAAAGAGAGCCTGCTGCCCAACGTTGGGAAGCATGGTGGCGTGAAAACAAAGCTCAGTATCTAAAATCTTCTGCAAATTAGTATCTATTTCTGCGGTGAAACGCCGCAGAAATTGTTTTTGAAATGGACAATATAGAATGCGAATGGCAATTTTGGTGGTTATGGTAGTTTGCTGTTGTTCCTGGCTATTCTGCCAAACAACTTCTCAAGAAAATTTGCAAGATTTTCTACAACGCTGGGGAAAAGGGCAAAAACAAGACCCACGAGAGATGCCGGTATACTTAGCCACTGGTGCGATGGAGATTCGACAAGAACCATACGGCATGAAAATCTGGATTGGCACAGAAGGCGTGCATATTTGGCAAGGTGAATCTGAAAAACCCATCTTGGAAATGGTCTGTGATCAAGCTGTGATTTGGTTTAAACCACTTCCTAAAGCAAACCATGAGGACAAAGCAGATCAAGCATTGGCCGATACCAGCCAAGGCTTATCCATTGCTGGTCAAAAAGCCGAGCAGCTTAAATTTTATGCTGAAGGGAATGTGCATTTTCGATGGGCAGATCATTACTTTAGAGGAGAGCGCATATTTTTTGATTTACTTCGCAATCAAGGCATTGTGAGTGATGGAAGCTTGCGGACCAGTATTCCCACGGAAAAGCAAGCATTGAATTTGTACATTCGTGCTGAAGAATTCGTAATGCTTTCCAAGGAAGAAAGCATAGCACAACGGACAAGTATTTCAGGATGCGGATTTGGCCATCCTCATTATTCTTTTCAAACTCAAGAACTTAGATTGATTAAATTTTCAGATAAAGTTTATCTGCAAGCCAGAGACAATCACTTGCAGGCTTGGGGTGTTCCTTTTTTCTACATTCCTTATATAGCAGGCGAAAATATTGAAAATTGGCCTCTGAAATCATTTCAATATGGACATTCTTCAAAATGGGGCCACTATGTTTTAACTACCTGGGGCGGCGATCTATATACCAATAAATCCAGTGAAGTAGGCCTATCTAAAGTACAATGGTTGTTGGATTTGGACACACGCTCTGAACGTGGGTTAGCCGGAGGCCCACAAATTTTATATAAAGGAACATTCCCTGTAGAAAGCCAATTCACAGGCCAATGGAGGGCTTATTATATCCATGACCAGCCTCTTTCTCATTTAGGAGAAAGCATGGACTATGTTCCAGATGAAGATGATGATGCTACGTGGGATCGCAGATACCGCTTGGGTGGGGTCCATCGGCATCGCTTTCCTCATGATTGGTTCTTAGATATAGAATTCTCTAGGATTTCAGATCGGAATGTGTTGCGCGATTTTTTTGAAAAAGAATTTCGAGAAGAAAAAGAACCAGAAACGTATATCTATGCCAGAAAATATTGGGATCATTCTGCGGCTACATTGCTCACACGCTGGCGTGTGAATGATTTTCAATCCCAAATTGAATATTTACCACAAGGCACATACGAAGTCATTCATCAGCCTTTATTCTCCAAAACAATTAGCCGACTTTATTGGACGAGCAGAGTTGAAGTCTCAGAAGTACGTAGGGCAGATGATAAAGATTACCAAAGCCTGTGGGATCATACACGCCTTTTTAGAACAGATTGGCATAACACCCTATCTTATTCATTTTCTGTAGGCCCTTTGCATATCTTACCCTTTGCTAGTGGAAGATTGAGTTATTTTGAAAAAGATCGAGACGATGAACTCAATGTATTGCGCAGCACTGGAGAAATGGGGGTAGAAGTTGCCACGAATTTTTACCGCTTTTTTGGATGGAAAAGTGAATTTTTGGAATTGAATGAAGTGCTGCATGTAATCACTCCTAGAATTCGATATCATTGGATTTATGCCAATTCGCAAGGATCTCAAGACCTGATTCCTATAGATAGTATGGAAAACGTAGATCGAATGCAGTCTTTGGATATTGTGCTGACCAATCGCCTACGCACCATGCGTAAAGACCAAGTGGTGGATTTCTTTTGGCTGGATATTACCTTACGCTATTTCCCAGACTTACCGGTTACAGCAGTCAAAACAAAAGATTCTCCATGGGATAACTGGGATAACGTGCGTGTGGATTTATTATGGTATGTCCGCTCAAATTTATGGCTTAGAACAAGGGCCGAATGGGATTGGAATGTCCATGATTTTGAAATGGTCAATGCGACCATTGGCTATGATGCAACAGATTCTATTTCGTGCTGGCTTGATCATAGATATGAACGCCATGAAAGCAGTATTGCTACAGCAAGCCTTGAATATAAATACAATGAAAAATGGACATTTAGCATCTCCAGCCAATATGATTTTCACAAAACTGAACTTCGCGAAGTAAAATTCATGGTTCGTCGAGTACTCCATTGCTTTGCTTTGGATATCAATGTAAAATATGATGATGTGGATTCCAACACTTCGGTGACAGCAGAATTTTATCCATTAGGGATTGGAACCACTCGTAGCAATTAGTGAAGACAAAACAGGTTGAAGCTAATCAACAGGGTGAGCGTGAAATTGTTATGAATTCTACAGACCATTCAGATTCCGAGATTTTGATTGCTATTGCAGGGAATCCTAATTCAGGCAAAACTTCGATTTTCAACCAATTGACTGGTGCAACTCAAAAAGTTGGAAATTATCCTGGCGTAACTGTAGAGAAAATCGTTGGCCATTATGTTTATGAAGGAAAAACCTATCAAGTCGTTGATTTGCCTGGTGTTTATAGCATGTCCGCATATTCACCAGAAGAGCATCTAACCCGTGAATTTTTAAGCCAATCCAAACCCAATGTAGTCATCAATGTTATTGATGCTTCTAATCTTGAGCGTAATCTTTGCTTTACTGTCCAATTATTGGAATTAGGACTTCCGGTGATCATTGCTTTAAATATGAGCGATGAGCTACGAAAAATGGGCAAAGAATTGAATATTGCATGTTTAGCAGATAAGTTGCATATTCCTATCATTCCTACAGTTGGCCATAAAGGCCAGGGAATTACAGAGCTGAAAAAAACCATTGCTGCTCATAGTAGTGTGTGGAAATCTTATAGGCTCAAAATTAGCTATCATCCAGAAGTCGAAGAAGGGCTTGAGCGCTTGGCCCAAGCTTTGCAAGGGCTTTCGCTTTCTTATCCAGTACGATATGTAGCCCTTCAATTGTTAGAAGCAGATCCATTTGTTCATGACACCATTCAAAAGCAAGATGTCAATTCTACTATTATGCCATTAGTCCGAGAAATCACTCGTCATATCCGCGAAGTCTGTGGAGATTTGCCAGATGTAGTGATTTCAGATGGACGTTATGGTTTTTCTGCAGGGTTAATTCGAGAAGCAACCATCAAATTCCCAAGCATTGATCGTGTGAATTTGTCTGAAAAAATCGATGCCTTGGCCACCAATCGGTTCCTGGCATTTCCCATTTTTCTTGGGCTGATGTATCTTTTGTTTTGGTTTGTTTTCCAAGTGGGTGAAATTCCCATGAATTGGCTAGAACATGGAATTCAGTGGTTACAAGCTTATGTATCTCAAAAATTTGCAACAGAAAATTTTTTACGTTCACTCATTGTAGATGCTGTTTTAGGCGGAGCCGGCGGTGTTATTGTATTTCTGCCAAATATTTTACTGTTATTTATGGGCATTGCTCTGCTGGAAGACAGCGGATATATGGCTCGTGCTGCTTTTATCATGGATGGCATCATGGCTAAAATCGGACTTCAAGGCAAAAGCTTTATTCCAATGCTCATTGGCTTTGGTTGCACGGTGCCAGGAATCATGGCCACACGTATCTTAGACAATGAAAAAGATCGTTTGGCAACTATGTTTATTTTGCCATTGATGTCCTGTGGTGCGCGATTCACCATTTACGCTTTGATTATCCCTGCATTTTTTCCAAGCCAATGGCAAGCCTTGGTACTATGGTGTTTGTATATTTTTGGCATCGTTCTAGGTGCTTGCATTGCTAAGCTTTTGCGTTTGACAATCCTCAAAGGCGAAGCAGCCCCCTTTGTGATGGAATTACCACCATATCGGCTTCCTACATGGAAAGGCATTTTGCACCATATGTGGCAACGATCTTGGTCATATCTGAAAAAAGCTGCCACAGTTATTTTGCTCATTTCCATTGCCATTTGGTTTTGTTCTTATTTTCCACAAAAAAAAGCTTTTATCGTGGATCAGCGAATTGCAGCCGGAGAACTCATTTCCGCAGAGCAAGTCAACGCACTTCGTGCAAAGGAACAACTAGAATATTCAGCCCTAGGTAGATTAGGAAAATTATTAGAGCCGATCGTTGCTCCCATGGGTTTTGATGGTCGTTTAGCAACGGCTTTAATTGGGTCTTTTGCAGCAAAAGAAGTTTTTGTGGCTCAATTGGGAGTTATTTTTTCGATTGGAGAAACCGACATACACGGCCGAAATCTCAGAGAAAAGCTCCGCTCTGATTACAGCCCTTTGGTTGGTGTTTGTATTTTGATCTTTTGTTTGATTGCTACGCCTTGCATGGCCACTGTTGCTGTGATGTACAAAGAGTCCTGTAGTTGGAGCCTGACGATGCTTCAATTTTGGGGTTTTACAGCTTTTGCTTATTGCTTGGCCACTTTAGTTTATCAAATTGGATCTTGTTTTTGAGAAACGTGTTATTCGTTAAGCAGCATTTTAAAATTTGTTAACAAAAGGGGTAGCATGGACTCATTAGCACAACGTGAACATTGGGAAAAAACTTTTAGGACCGAGATATATACAAGTTTTTATATTCCTAGATTAAAATTCTTACGGCGTTTGTTGGGTGATCATGCAGTAGAATATTTTTATAGCTATGCAGACTATCTCCAGTGGAAAGTCATATATCCCAAGTATCTCAGCCAACGGCAAGGCCAGCGGATTGTAGAAATTGGCAGTGCACCTGGCGATCATTTAGTAAGATTAGCCAGTTTTTTTGGCTTAATTCCTTATGGAATTGAATATACTCAAGCTGGAGCAAAACTCAATCAACAATTATTTGAACAAGCAGGCATCCCAAAAGAGCAAGTGATTATAGGTGATTTTTTTTCTCCAGAAATTCAAAATCAGTATGCACAATTTTTTGATATTGTGCTTTCCAGAGGCTTTCTAGAACATTTCGAAAATCCCAAAACAGTGATCCAGCACCATCTCCATCTCTTAAAGCCAGGTGGGCTACTGATTGTCACAATTCCCAATCTAAGGGGTTTTGTGAATCATTTCTGGGTTTCGCGATTTAGTAAAGAAGAGCTGGCAATACATAACCTAGCAGTCATGGAAAAAAAAGCTTTTGCATCTTGTTTTGATTTTCCAGAAATGATCCCCATCTATTGCAGTTATTTTGGCACATTGAACTTCAATCTATGGAAAGCCGATCAAACCGCAGTGGCCAAATGGCTTCTCAATCAATTCAAAAACCTACAACTGATTTGCAATGTTTTATGCCGTCTGATACTTAGAAAACGTGGATTGGATTTGCCCTGTATCAGCCCTTATTTAATTTTCATAGGGCAAAAAAAAGCATGATTTAATATTGGCTTTGCAATTACTAGCCACAATACTGTTGCTAGGAGGAGGCACTATGTTTGGGCCGAAACTGAAAATGATTGTGATTATTGTTTGCCTAACTGGTATATTATGGCTTGTCCATGGAGTCTTAGATTACCTGATGCAGGGCAATTTTTTTTCCAACCCTGCTGAAGTATCGCCATTAAGCCTTGTACTAACAGGAATATTGGCCCTCCTAGCTATTTTCTTTGGTTGGGATAATATGCCAGATTGGTATGAAGAGATGGAAGAGGAGATCGTTCAAGAATTCACACTGCATGAAGAGCCGGCAATCTTGCGTGTGAGCCTATTTTTAGGAACCACAGGTTTGTTCATTGCTGGAATAGCCTTGCATTTTGTATGGTTTTTCTTGGCTGGTTGGATGATCGTTGGAGTTATTGTATGGCAGTTGATGGTAGAATTAGTTTTATCAATCTATGTAGAAGGAGCGGCTGGAATCTCAGATTTCTTGAGTGATATCATCCACACTGAATTCCCCAAACTTCTTGCTGTAGGGCTGATTATACTCATCCTGGCTACAATATTTTCTCAATCAATGTATCAAGGTGTTATCTATCCAAAGCCTGTCATTCTAAAACCTGCTGATGGGCCTCTCAATCCACCAGCCCAAGAACCAACGTTTTGGGAAAAAGTAAAGAAACAATTTCAAGAATGGCAAAGTGAGCCTAAACCAGAAAAAGAAGAAAACGAACCAAACAAAAAAGGAGAAGAAACAACACCAGGAGCCAGCAAGAAAGAGCAAAAATAACCACCAACTAAGCAGCTAACAAATAACCTCGCTCAAGTTAGCTGCTATTTTATCAAACAAGAAGGAGAATACCATGAGGCTCATTTTCAATATTCTTTTATTCAACCTGCTATGGCCATTGATCCTTTTTTCCCAAGAATCTTCTTTAGAAGAAACGAGCCTACAACTCATTGCCCAGCTCAATCATGAAAATAGCACAGTCCGAGCTTGGGCAAAAGAACAGTTGATGCAAATACTCCAGACTGCTATCCCTCTCCTACTCAAGGAATATCCTCAACTCAATTATCGAGGCCGTAGAGAAGCAGTGGATTTAATTGCCCAAAATAAAACTCCAGAAACTCCCGATCGCCTCATTGCCTGTTTGCAAGATTCTGATTATGGTGTTCGCAACCGAGCAATTTTAGCCTTATTAGATATGGTAGATTCAGATCCAAAAATTCTGCCTAAAATTAAGGAATTGAAAAGCCCTATTCCAGAGGTACAAGCTAGCATCCAAAGTTTTATTCAAACGTATGCTTATAAAAAAGTAGAAGCAGAACTAGAACAATTGATTTCTCCTAGTGGAGGCTTTGGCAGTTATGAAGGTCAATTTGATGGAATGAAGTATTTAGGCGCAGATGCCATTGATCCACTCATGGCCATCTTTGCATCAAATGACTACCAATTCGTCCATATTCGACTTCAACAAAATGATGAAGCTCGCTATAAAATCCGTTACTTAGCAGGGGAAGCCTTTCCGACTTTTGCGCCTTATATGAATGGCAAGAAACAAGATGTATTGCTTCTTCTCAAGCAAGTAGCATTTTCTGTAGATAGAGCAGAAAGTCAATTGGCTGAAATTGCCAAAACATCCCTATATTTTTTAGGCGAGACCCATTGGCTAGATCGCGAAATCGAAGCCTGGCTAGACCGAATTCAAGAGAATCCTTTTGATGCAGAAAGTTGCGCTGAGCTTGGCCTGCTTTATCTACGAATTCGCAAAGAAGAAAATGGTGTAAAATTACTCAAACGGGCAGTCGCCCTGGCTCCAAACTATGCACATGCTCATTATAATCTAGCTTGTGCTTACGCATGTTTAGGCAAAGTCAATGAAGCTTTAGACTCATTGGAAACCGCTGTGAGCAATGGCTATGATGATGTAAATTGGATCCTCAAAGATGGCGATCTCCGTATCTTACGCAACCAACCTCGATTTTTAAAAGTAGTCGAACACTTACAAAACAAATTTGCTGCCAACCCAGCTAACATCGGCGGGAAATAAAAGAATGCGATAGTCTGATGGAAAACGAATACCCAATGAGCTAATTCTTGCCTGCCTAGATAGATAGGTGCTTAATTTTAGTAAATCTTTCAGTCCTGAAGTTTCATTCAAAAAGAAGTTAACGCAACAGAAAGAGCATTTATGCGTACTGTACATTGGCTATTTTTACTCTTGATCCTATCCCAAACTTGGGCTGAGCCAGCAGAAGATTTGCTCCAAAAAGCCCAAGGATTTTTAAGAGCCGGAGAAAAGCAATCAGCGATTGATACCTGTGAAGAAGCATTGAACTTAAATCCACAAAATCCAGATACAGTGCTTCACTTAGGAAAAATCTTGATTGATGCAGGGCAGACAAAACGCGGGTTAGAATGCATGGATCAAATTGCCCGGGTCCATCCTTCACAAAAACGGCATATAGTTGTTGGTGAAGCAGCCATCCAATTAGAACAATGGCAGACCGCTGAATTCCACTTTAACGCGGCCCTCAAACTCCAGCCAACCATAGAAATTCATCAATCCCTGGCATGGATATATGAAGAATTGGGCAAAGGAGAGCAATCACTCCAGCATCGCTCTAAGGCAGTCGCTTTGAAAATGCCTCAAATTCGTGGCTTGCCTTTTAAAACTCCTGTGACAATGCAAAGCCAATCTAAAGCCCAATTGGCTCAATTTCTTTTGCAAGATATGCAGAAGGAATTACCAGATGAAAAAGCAAATGCAATTGAAATAGCTTTGAAAGCCTTTGGATTAGTCCCTGAATCCTTTAGCTTGAAACCCACGATGCTTCGATTGCTCACAGAACAAATTGGGGGATTCTATAATCCTGAAACAAAAAAATTGTACCTGATTGCAGAAGGCCCGCGCGCTCGAGGGCCATTAGAAAAGCTTATGGGTCAACCACGCGATGATGCTCAAGAAAGATTGGTCATTGCTCATGAAATGACACATGCATTGCAAGACCAACACTATAACCTTTTGGGATTAGATAAAAAAGTAAAGCAGAATGATGATTGGAGTTTAGCCTATCAAGCACTTTTAGAAGGTGATGCCATGCTTGGCATGCTGGATTACCAATATTTTCCAAAGCGTTTGGATAAAGACGATGCTTTTGCATTGCGAATGACCATGAGTCTAATGAAATTTTTCATGCCATTCATGGAACAGCAATTGAGCCAAGTGCCTGCAGTGATCAGAGAATCTCTATTATTTCCATACACCGATGGCCTTTATTTTTGCTTAGAATTCCGCACATCTGAAAACCCTTGGACGAACATCAACCGCTGCTACAAACGTTTGCCTAGGTCAACTGAGCATATTTTACATCCTGAAAAATATCTTGCTAAAGAGCCAGTGTGGGATTGCCGTATTCCTGATTTTTCTAGCTTGCTAGGAGATAAATGGCAGGAAAAAATGAACAATGTTATGGGCGAGTTTACTTGTAGAATCGTATTCTCTGCCTATAACATTGCAGGCCATGCCAGCTTGGCTCAAGGCTGGGCAGGCGATCGGTACAGCGTTTTACAAAATGAAGCAGGACAGCGTGCCTTGATTTGGCTAACAAAATGGGATACGCTCCAAGATGCGAAGGAATTCTTTGATGGCTACCATCAACTGCTGCTCAAAAAATATCCAGGCATGACTTGGAAAGCTCAAGAAAGCTATGTGGAAGGAAAAAATCCAACGTTTGCAGTTGTTTTGGTTCGTCATCGAGATCGTGTATGTGTGTTAGAACAAATCCCAGAGAACCTGATTGCCACCCTTAGACAAAAAGTGATGCAAATTCAATTTACGAAAATGCGATAAAATACTTTTCTTCATGAATCCGTTGCTTTATCTCCTCTGGTGAGGCACAGTTGAACTGCTTCTTGAAAATTTGGCCAAGCCAATTTTATAGTATCTCCTAGCAATATCGAGTTCTGGGCATAAGGCCACTATCCATTACCTTTACGCTCTATGATTTTTGTCAGTTGGTATTTCATTATGATACCTCATTCTACATTATGAATTTTTTGAAATATGCTCCAAAAGGATTGAAATATGCAGCAAGATATGATCATCCAAAATGGTATAGTTGTCACAGAAAGCCATTGTTTCCCAGCAGATATTCGTATTTCTAATGGTAAAATCGCACAACTAGAAGCCAAAATCACGGATATAAGCCATGCTGAAGTGATTCAAGCATCTGGCAAATATATTTTCCCAGGCATCATAGATGCCCACGTTCATTGCGAATTGCCAATGGCTGGCACGCTTTCGAGTGATGATTTTGTGAATGGCACCAAAGCCGCGGCTTGTGGTGGAGTGACCACAATCCTAGATTTTTCCACCCAATGCAAAGGCCAAAGCCTTCTTGCGTCTATCCAAGATCGCATCTCTAAAGCCAATGGTAGAGTTTGCATTGATTATGGACTACACGCAGGCATCACAGATTGGAACCTTGCACAACATGAATTTGCCCAAGCTGTGCAAATGGGCATCACCAGTTTTAAGATGTTCATGGCATACAGGGACAGGGGGCTAATGTCCGAAGATGATGCTTTATTTTCTGCCTTAGAACAATCTAAAAAACTAGGATGCGTCATTGCAGTTCATGCAGAATCAGCAGTGGTGATGGAATTGCTCATCAGCCGGTACCACCAGGAACGTGCTCATTATGGGATTATGGCCCATGTCCTCAGCCGCCCGGACATCATTGAAATCGAGGCAATCCAGCGCGCCATCAGTTGGGCGGAATTGAGCGGCGGCACTTTGTACATTGTCCATACATCCACAGGCCGAGGCAGCTTTGCCATCCGCGATGCACGGGCTCGTGGGGTCAAGGTTTATTGTGAAACATGCCCTCAATACCTAGCCCTGGACGAATCTGTATTTGCCAGGCCAGATGGCCATTTATTTTCCTCATGCCCCCAGATCAAAAGCTTTGAAAACCAGCAACAACTTTGGCAAAGCCTTGTGAATGGCGATGTCCATGTTGTTGCAACTGATCACTGTGTATTCACCAAAGAGCAAAAAAATAGATGGAACAATGATTTTACCAAACTGCCTTTTGGCCTCCCTGGTGTGGAAACCTTGCTGCCAATTCTGTATTCTACTGGTGTCCATTCCCATAAAATCTCTTTGCAACATCTTGTATCTTTGCTTTGCACCAATCCAGCGAAAATTTATGGGCTATACCCACAAAAAGGCACCATTCAAATTGGCAGTGATGCAGATCTAGTCATTTTTGATCCAGCTCATGTATGGACCCTTGACTATCATAATCTACAAACCAATTGCGATTGGTCCCCATACCAAGGCATGAACCTCACAGGGTTCCCTTCCACCACCATTAGCCGAGGCAAAATCATTGCCCAAAATGGCAAATTTATCGGTGAAATCGGATATGGCCGCTTCTTGCCACGCGGACCTGTGCAACATCTTGGATAAACTTTGGATCATTTTACAAAAAGTAACAAAACTAACCATGAGTCGTAACCTTCGAGCTGAGCACCATGAGCTTTTTCATGAAAATTGCAAAATTAAAAAAATTGCTATAGTATGATATAACAGAATATAACAATTTTGCAATACACTTTCCATAGCTTGCTATATTATTTTGGCATAATTCTTGCTAAACCAATTTAGCAATTACTAAATTTGCAATTTCATTTAGGAGCTCAAAAAGATGAAAACTTTCTTCTGGGTGTGTGTTTTCTTAAGTGCGATTTGTGCAGCACAACAGATTTCTGTACAAACAGAGCACGAACAATATCTCCAAGCTGCTGATCAAAAACATTTCCTGCAAGGCGAATCTGTGGTTTTGAATGCTCAGGAAGTAGCCAAAGATGAAGTCCTTGACATTTCTGTCAAAATCGTGGATAACAAATTTTCGTTGCTTGCCAGAATGCAAGAAAAAAGCGTGGTGCAAGAAGGTATTGTGACCCTGGAAAAGAAACCAGGGCTTGTGGCCATCACCACACTATCCAAAAGCCAAGAATTTAAATTTGCTTTTGAATATCAAATCACTCCCAATAAATTTTCCAGCACCATCGAACTTTCTGCAAAAGATGTGTTGGAAAAAGAACCTTTGGATGCAATTTTGATGGGCCTTGCTGCCAGAACCTATCCTAGCATCAAAGCAAACCTGGGCACAGATAAATACAAAGCATGCATTATGATGTTCATTCATGCTGAGAAGCCATTGTTGTACCTCTTGCTCAAGAGCATTGAAAAGCAAGAACTACGCGGATTTAATTGCCCTAATTGTGACTGGAGCTATTATTACAGCGCCCGCCGTTGCACTAACTGCGGCAGTTGCTTTAGCCCCAATTACAGCCAATGCCAAAAATGCTGGTCCAAATCCTATGATTGGTTCTGGAAAAGCTGCTCCCGTTGCGGCTGCTGCTACAAATAAGCAAATGAGTTTTGTTAGGTAATATTGGTATTTACTAATGCTCTGACCACAAGGAAAACCTTGTGGTTTATTTTTAGCCACTGTTGCTATTCTAAGATTACTTTATGAAAAGGATTGTTATGAAAATACTTATGATAAGTTTGCTCTTTTGCATTTGCCTTACACCTGCATTTGCAGACTTAAAATCTGATCACGAAACCATGATCAGATTTTTTGGTGATGCTCAATTTTTAAAAGGAGAGCACACAACTTTGACCAAAATGAGCATTAGCCTTGATGGAAAGCAAAGCACTTTTTCTGATATTTCTGTTTATACTTTGGAAAAAGCATTTTGTGCTTATAAAGCCAATAAGCAAGAACAAATTTATATTGTGGCCTCCTTGGTCAAAAAAGAAGAACAGGTACAGATTTGCATAGAAAATAAAGTCCGCAAAGAAGAAAAAGTTTATGCTGCAGAATATGTAGTGACTTTGAAAGAAAGTCCTCATTTTGCCATTGAAGTTGAATTAGGCGCAGAAAGAGACCTTAAAATAGATTTGCAAAAACTAATTGATTGCGTACTTCAATATGCTCCTAAAATCTATCCATTAGTCAAAGAATGCCTTGCTACAATGAACCTTCAATGCTTGCTCAAATTGGTCACTCCATTATTAGATGTTTACCAATGTCTTTTCCCACCCAAAAGTTCAATTCCAGATGAAATATCTCGGCAATTGGTCTCTAGATATTTGAATTGGGGGCTTAATCGTTCTCAATGGTGTTTCTATCAAGAAATAGATAAACTTGTAGAAGGCCTGATCGTCATTGATTCTGCATTGGGAACTACCTACTGGTCGCCCAATATCATCCAAGGCCGAGTAGATCATATGCTCATGGGCAGCAATGTGGTCAAAGTATGGTGCGCTGTGGACTTCTTTGGCGATAACTTTGCTATCAATGGATTTATACAGTTTATTTGCAAAAAATTGTAGAAGAACTTGCTCATTCAAGGCTCTTTGATCAAAAAAACAGCATCCAGACAAACTACTGGATGCTGTTTTTTTGGTAAAATGCTTATCAAATAGCGCCACGTAGAGGACTTGAAGGCTTTGTGGCTGTCGTGGATATTCCCACTGTGGTAAAATGCTTATCAAATAGCGCCACGTAGAAGACTGGCTGCTTGTCTATACGCGCTGTCGTATTCGATAAAGCAAGTCTAAACGCTCTACACAACATTGAGCCTATGGCTGCCGAATTTTTTGGTAGCAAAACTGAACTCGATCCATGATGCTTGCATATTCACGGTCCCAGATATTACGGGCAAAAGCAATGGTTTTATAATATGCTAATGCGCTGCGATAATCGTGGTGCAACATGGCCAGATCGCCCAGCATGAGATTTGCGGTGCGGTCTTCTGGGAAAAGCTCTAATATAGGAAACAGCAGAGCTTGCGCTTTTTCAAATTCCTGAAGTTCTAAATAAATCTGAGCTTGATTAGCATAGACAAGGCATAGATTGGTGCGATTCGGATGGTGGGATAAGGCTCTTTGATAATGATCTAGCGCAGTCTGCCAATCTTGGCTACGAGCTGCTACATTGGCTTGATAAATCTGCGCGCGATAGCTCGTGGGAAATATCTGAAATGTATGAGTCCATAAAGCATCGTTGCTTTGCCAAATCCGCCCATACGACAAGGTGGCCCAGAGGTAGATGCAACAAAGCGCCAAGGCAGCAACAGTTGAGATAAAACGAAAACGTATGGCCCAAAACCCAAGCAAAATGCAGAATCCTAAGCTTGCCGGATAGAGCAAACGTTCGGCCAAAGCAATTTGCAATGGTGTCCAATGCAGAACAGGCAAAAGATTGATCCAAAACCAGAAAAAGCAAAATCCACCTAATCTCCAAGCCTGGCGCGTGGAAAATAGACTGAGGCTGGCCAATCCAAGGCAAATCGGGAAAATCCAGGCTGCGGCATACTGGAATGCCGTGATATGCTGAGATGTGGGTACCAAGGGATAGTCTGGACTTAATGGATAAGGAAATACCATTAGCCGAATGTATTCAAAAAATATCCGGCTATGCTCCAAATATTTCGGCAATAGCCCAGGTTCAGGCACAAATGCATCTACATCTGGAACACCCAATGTACCAAGTGCATGATAGCGAAAAGCCAAATACACCAGGATGAAGATGCTTTGCCATACAAAAGCCAAGAGCAACATAGGCCAGCATTTTCTTTCAGGCCGATGCCAAACAATCCAGAGCAAACCTAAACCAGGAACCACAATCGCGCTTTCCTTGGCCAGCAACCCCAAAAATGTGGCCAAGCCATAAGCAAATGCCCAGGCGCGATTCCATCGAGTAGGCTGCCAAATCATCGTCAAATTATACAAAGCAAGCCCGATCAATCCAGCAGCCAGCATTTGGCTACGATTGTAGATGCCTAAAATCGCTTCAGCATGCCCTGGAAATGCAGCCCATAGTCCAATGGCCAGCAAAGCCACATTTTTAGGCAAGATATATTGCAACAACCTATAAAAAATCCATGCACTCAGAATCGCAAGGGCTAAATTCGTGGCGTGATATCCGATTGGATTGCGATACCATAGCGCATGATCCAACGTAAAACTAGCGAATGTCAATGGCCTGAAATAACTCATATTGCGATGCCAAACAGGTGTGTACAAAAGCCTGGGCGCATCTGCCAAACTTTGCGGCGCGTCTGCCTGAAACATCACCAAATCATCCAACACAAAATCATTCTCCAAGTTGGGCCCATAAGCTATGCCAATCAGCAGGCCAATCAACAGCCAAGTCAGCCTATATACTCTTCCCATTCAAACCTTTCTGGATTTCTGAAGTTTCTATTCCATTGCCTTTGATACATCGAGGTTATAAATAGTGAGATAGTATGTTGTGATTTCTTTTTTTACATCTATATCTGTGAATAAGTCAGGATATGCAAGGTTGGCAAGCCACAGAATGCCTAAGACAATATCTGGGCCTGGATAATCCCAAGAGATAATCTTATCATGCGGCATTTCATAGATTTGCTTATTTTGCACCACTCGAAGAGCCTGAAATTGGGGGTTTTGGAGTACCTGCTCAATTGTATAACTCGATGATCCGCTAATGACTGCAATATCAGGGTCCCACAAGAGTAATTGTTCAATCGAAATCGCTGTCCATCCTCCATGAACTTGTGCAACTACATCTTGCGCGCCGGCGCAGAGAATCATTTCATGCTGGAGCATGGCTTGAGAGTGGCTTATCAAGAAATTTTGGCCAGCCGCAAAATAAACACGTTTACGTTGTGCAGCAGCATTTACCCGGGTTTGCACTAAATTTAATATCCGTTGAAACTCGGCCACCGCGATTTGAGCCTGTTCACGGGCATCTAAAAGATTCCCAAGTTCAGATAATGTGGCAGAGATACTAGCGACTTGTTCGATATTCAGGAAATACGTTTTGATCCCAAACGGCTGCAATTGTTCCTGCAGTTTTTGGTTACTCGCACTTGGAAACAAAACAACCCAATCGGGTGCTTGGGCAAGAATGCTCTCTACATTAATTCCTCCCATCTTGCTGCCAACGCTAGGCAATTCACTGATGCGCGGCGATAATTCTACAAAAAGCGGAATTTGCCCTGCCATATTTTGTACCCCGACCAAATTTTGGCCTTGGCCGAGTGCCATGATAAAATGCGTGGCCGGCCGATACGTTGTCACAATCCTCAATTGCGGCGGCTGCTTCACAGAATCAGCCGCACTATCTTGACATCCTAAGATACACGTGCTTAGAATGACCACCAAACTAAGAAAAAGATGAAGCATAAAGTTACTCCAAGTCTCTTACCGCCAATTGCAGCAGACGCTGTCGAACGTTTTTTAGCCTGCAAAGCAACGAAGCAAAACAGGCTGATTGTCTTTGGCTGATTTCTGGGGCGCTGCTGAATTGGCACAAGCTTTTAGCCTGCAAAGACAACTGAGCAAAATAGGCTAGTTGTCTTTGGATGATTTTAGGGATGAGCCGGCCGGGGCCGGCTTGGGACAAAGAACTGCCTTCAGGGCAGGGAGCCGGCAGGGAGCTGGCTTGGGATAAAGAACTGCCTTCAAACGGAGACGGCTTGAGGACGGATTGAGCCGGCCGGGGGCCGGCTTGGGACAAAGAACTGCCTTCAGGAGCCGGCCGGGAGCCGGCTTGGGATAAAGAACTGCTTTCAAACGGAGACGGCTTGAGGACGGATTGAGCCGGCCGGGGGCCGGCTTGGGACAAAGAACTGCTTGCAAACGGAGACGGCTTGAGGACGGATTGAGCCGGCCGGCTTGGGACAAAGAACTGCTTGCAAATGGAGACAGCTTGATAGAACTCTCGACTCGAGAAGATATGCGCTGAAAGCAAAGTTTTTTGCCGCGAAGCGGTTTAGGAATAAAGCCTGGGGTTTTTAACCCCAGGGTATGTCGGCTCTTATCGTGTCCTGACGGGACACAGGAACCCCTGGCATTCTACTTGAGGGCACAGGAAAACCTGGCATTCTACTTGGGGCAAAGAACTGCTTGCAAACGGAGATGGCTTGCGGACAAAGAACTCCGTTTAGGCGATTGTCTCCGGATGGTTTCTGGGTCGCTGGCTGAATTGGCACAAGCTATACAAAATCCCTTAAATCAGAAAAAAATAAAACCAGAGGCCATTGTATCTCTGGTTTTATCTTGTTTAACGAAAGAGTTTTTCGGGTTTTTTCATATACGCCATTGCATGTTCGCGGCTGATAAGCCCTTCACGATATAGGGTTTCCAGGGCTTGGTCCATGCTAATCATACCTTCTTGAGTACGTGTTTCGAGGACATTATAAATTTGGTGTGTTTTGCCATCGCGAATGAGGTTGGCCACGGCAACGTTGTTGATCAAGATTTCGCATGCCACGACACGGCCACCATCAATTCGTGGAATCAACCTTTGCGCTACCACAGCAGTCAAGCATAGTGAGATCTGCAGCCTGACCTGGTGTTGTTGTTCCGGAGGGAACGCATCAATTAAGCGGTCAATGGTCTGGATCGCGTCATTGGTATGCAAGGTAGCCATGACTAAGTGGCCTGTTTCTGCGGCTGTGATAACGCATGAGATGGTTTCACGGTCACGCATCTCCCCGACTAAGATTACATCAGGGTCTTGGCGTAAGACATATCGAAGTGCAGCATAGAAACTGGGCGTATCTCTGCCAATTTCTCTTTGTTCTACCAGGCTTTTTTTATGGTCATGAATGTATTCAATAGGGTCTTCTACTGTGATGATATGAAATGCTTTGGTGTTATTGATTAAATCCACGAGCGAAGCCAACGTGGTGCTTTTGCCATGTCCAGTAGGCCCTGTGACGATCACGAGACCTTGTGAATGCTGGGCAATTTCCTTGAGCATGTTGGGCAATCGTAGTTCGTCAAAATCTGGCACTTTGTTTGAAATGGACCGGAAGGCAGCGCTCACTGAGCCTTGCTGTTGAAACACATTGATGCGGAATCTATGGACCCAATCATCTGTTTCAGACCAATAGCAAAATCCTACGTCAACAGACTTTTCTTGCTCGAATTGTTTTTTTTGTTCGTCTGTTAAAAGATCATAGATGAGTTTATGGGTCATGTCTGTGGTAAGAACTTCTTTGCCCACTGGCTGTAATTCGCCATCCACTCGAAGATATGGGGGGGCATTGGCCACAATTAATAAATCTGATGCTTTACTTTCCGCCACCAGGCGGAATAATTTTTCAAGTTGAATCATAACATTTCCAAAAAAATGTCTGAAAGCCCCTGATTTGAGACTTCCAGACATTGATATCCCTTCATTGATCATTCTTCCGACTGCTACAACAGGACTGGAAAGGGGAAACCTACCTAATAAAGTGTAGGTCACCTGCTTTTGAACTAGCAATGAGGGATTTAGGTTACTCTACTTTTGTGGATAAAATTCAAATGTGGGTTCGCTACTCACAGAAACCTTAGAACTTGCAGATTTAGAAGTGCTTCCTTGATCATACCGAGGATTGAGCTTCTCCATCTCCAGTTTTTCTTTCATGTGAGGATAGAATTCAAATTCAGTATCAAATTTTTGGAATTTTTCTTCTTGTTCTTTCCACTTGCTGTCTGCCATGCTCTTGATGATTCCATCATTCATCAAAGTAATGTTTAAGAATACCACGAGTTCGGTTTTCTTAACGCTCTGATCTTCACGGCTGAACAAGAGGCCTAAAAGTGGGATATCGCCAAGCAATGGCACTTTGTAACGTTCTTTCCTGACTTGGTCTTCCAAAATACCACCGATAACAACGGTCTGACCATCTTTGGCCATTACATTGGATTCAGTGGATTTGGTTTTAATGACTGGAATTCCGTCAAAAGTACGAACAACTTCGCTGACTTCTGGTTTTAGATTCATTTTGACGGTGCCATCACGATAGATTTCAGGAGTGACTTCTAGCTTAATACCAACTTCCTTGAACTCTACGGTCTTTGTGGTCAAGCCAGCTTCAGTTTGAGTTGTGGCTTGATAATAAGGTTCTTCGACCACGATTTCAATCATAGATTTTTGCCGATTGTAGCATAGCAAATTCGGGCTTGATAGAATGCGTAGGTTGCTACGATTGGCTTGGCTAGAAATATAGGCTTCGATTTCGTTGGTTGGGTTGGAAATCGAGAAGAAACTGCCACTACCAGAAATGCTAGGGGTCATATCAAATCCAACACCCTTTTCACCGCTGGTAATATGGTTACCTAAGTTCAAGTTATCAATCTGGAACTGGGTTCCAAACAGAGTACCTGCGCTGACATTCACTTCAATGAAATGGCAACGAATGTATAGTTGTGGTTCGGGTTGATCAGCTTCTCGAATGAATTCATCAATCTTGTTCAAAACTTCTTCGCGTTCCACAACAATCATAGTCATACTGCCGCGATCAATCGAGTACTTGCCTTTGTCTGATACCAATTTTTGGACAGCAGCTTCGAGGTTTTCAGGAGTGATGCGATTGACTTTGAATACACGTTGTACCATTCTGGCTTCTACTGCAGGAGTTGGATCCAGATTAATAAAGTCAACATATTCTTTAATTTTTTGGAGATTTTCAGGAGTTTCGTCCAAAATATAGAACGCATTGGCTTCACGGTTGATTTCAAGCTTGGCTTGAGGAGACATAAGACCACGAATTTTAGGCTCTACATTTTCCACAGGTGTGCGCAGAATTTGGAAAAAATTAGTTGGAATAGCCATTTGAGCACCAGCAGCAGCACCTTCAGTCGCTGCTCCAGGAGCAACTACTCCAGGAACTCCAGGCGCACCAGGTTCTGTAGTTGTTGTGGTCTCTTTTTTGATTTCTTGTAAGAAATAGATATTTTCTTTTTGTTCTAATTTATAGCCATTCATTTCAACCACAAGTTCTAAGAAGCGCAATGGAGAGATATCTTCTTTTGGCAAGTAGATAGTGATCTTTTTTTCAATTTCTTGTGTCAAAACAAGGTTTACCTTGGCTTTTTCAGCATACATTTTTGCAAATTCATCGAGCCGGATAGTAAGTGGCACTGCTGCTTCTGGTTCTTGAGAAGTTGTTGTCTCTTCTTGAGCCACAAGGCAGGTGACTATAGCCAAAGTAAGTAGGATAAACATCCAAAATCTCACTTGAACTATCATTCCATAACCTTTCTCTAAAAACTACCCAAGTTGCTAGTCTAGCAAAAATACTTATCGTTATAGCCCTAATTGACTAACAACCAGGGCTGCTATTGAACTTACAACCGAGGGCGGGTAATGAATAACAATCAAACCTATAAAAACGATTTGAAAGATTTCGAGCAATGAATGAATCAGTTACTTTTTTAATTTGAGTGGAACTTTTTTACCTTCTATTTCTAAAATTACTTTATCAGCATGAATTTCTTTGAGGATGGTTTTGCCATCATCTAGCCTTTGATTGACACGATAGCGTTTGTCATCAATCATGACATACCTGCGGTCTTTGCTAATAAAAGTAAGTTTGAAATTTAGAGATACTTCCACAGTTTGTGGAGGCGGAATATAGAAAATTTTCGGAAATTGGAGCATTTTAGCCTGCACGGCATCTGCCATTTCATGGCTCATGCTTATAAGATCTACAATATTGGAAGGCATTTGGCTTGCACTAGCAGGTGTGCTATCGGTCGTTGTAGTTGCGATAACGACCAAAGCAGTCAATAAATATAAAGGCCGTTTAGGGCTATTTGGATTCAACGTATCCCAATTATCCCCTTTAGCTTGGCTAATTTCACGGACTTTATTCCATGGCGAAGTAATGGCCGCTTGGTCTGTAGGATTGCTTGTAGGGACATAATCCGAAATTTCTTGAGGTGCAATTTTAAATGTTTGTAAAAAGCCAAACAATCCTATAAAAAAAACAATCGGAAAAATGATTGCAAAAGAATACGCTGTGTTTGCTTTCATCGAAGGTAACTTCCTCAAGAATATGTGGTTAAACAACAATTTGATGTTATTTCAACCCAAGTTGCTAGTTGTTCAAAACTTGTAATGTATTGTTTGAAAAAGAGTAACAAGAAGATTGCAATAGTGGTTTCAGAAGATTGCAATAGTGGTTTCATTTCTGGTTCCACATGTTTATAAATAAAGTTCAGCATCAGTTGTGCAGCCTGATACTGATTCATTGCTGCACCAATGGGCAGTTACCTGCCAGCCCGCCGAAGCGGTTGGGCTCCCTGAGCTTGCTATGGGATTACGATAGGGCTTCCAATTGGGAGTTCATCAGAAGGTATCATACCCATATCTTGCCACGTCCCTGGTCAACTAGCAACTAGGGTTTCAGTGCTAGGTTTTGCAGCAGATATCGAGTCAGCATTGCAAAATAATTGAGTATTTATGGTTTTTGAGGGGGTTCAATACGAGATTTTACAGCAGGAGTTTCCTCGGGCTGTTGTGGAATTGGACGTACAACGCCATCAATTTTCCATCCATCTGGCTCTTGGATCAAAATCAATTGAGTTTCAAAATTTTGATAATTGAGTATGATGAGAGCATACATTTCAATGCCATGAATTACATTTTTAATGGCCTTGACTACTTTGGCACCTTTCATATGCTCTAGTCCATGCTTTTCCATATTGGCCTGGAATTGCTCTAATGTTCGATTTTGCTTCCAACGGCTGGATAGTTCTTGATAAGCAATGGCCCATTGCCCTTCATTGCAAGCGTTTTTGAAACGCTCAAAGCATTCCAAATGTTTTGGAATTTCTCTTTTTTCCTCTTGCGTAGGAACACTTTCAGTTTCGTCAGAAACTTTAACCCAACAACCTGAAACACAAAGGATGACCAGTATAATTCCAAAAATATAAACTTTTTTGATAAAACTCATGGTTGATTCCAATTCAGGGATTTTATTGTAGCTTTTTATTCAAAAAAAGCAACGTATTTTTACCAAATTTTTGCAGAAATTGCAAGTGGATTGCAGAAATTTGCAGCTTTTTGCTATAACCAGGCAATGGGCTTGCCAATTATGGGCATTCTGGTGGTGCTGAAACCCTGCTACCATCAAATGTGTATTGTCTGCCCCATGCATCGGTTAGGTATTCTGCACCAGGAGCCACAAAACTTCTGGCTTGCAAAATATTCAAAGCCGCTACCCAATTTCCACGATAAGGCACTAGATTGGGGTTGGGAGGGACAGTTTTATTATAATTTACTATGGCAACGTTAATTAGACTCATTTCTTCAAGAGTCCGAGTTATACGATTGGCGGTCTTTTTCGCGATGATGTCTGTGGCAACTACAATTTTTACAATATCATCGCCAGGATTTGTATAGTTAGCGCTAAAAGCACGATCTGCACCTGGGCTCCAGATCAAAAATTGTCCGCCACCTAAATCTTGGAACCGATACAATTGACGCCACTTATCATATAATACACTATTATCTGTTATTTCAGTAGATAAAAACTTAGCCGAAATGTATGGGCCACGCCAATTGGGATATCCGCCTGGATTGGCTGCGCTGGACAGATGGCTGAGTTGGGCTGGAAAACGATCATTGTCGTCATATAAATAGCGTATTGCCGTTGACAAAGCATCCATATTCGCCTGCGTGGCATTTTGCCGTTCCAAATCTAGGATTGCAGCAGTTGTGGGGATCATAGTGCCTGCTAAAATAGCAATTACTGCGATGACCACAATCAATTCAATCAAGGTCAAACCACGTTGTTGCATGAGTTTTTCCTCCATAGTTCATTGGGCCTCTTCGAACATTTTTAGGGCAAATATTGATTTTTGCTTTGCTTTTGTCAATCAGCTTAAACCAATATTTGCCTCTGACGCTTTTTACTTACGAATGACTTGAACTAGTTTGTAGATTGGCATTAAGGTGGCTAGAATGATGAAAAGAACAACACCACCTGCACCAAAAATAATCAAATTTTCCATAATTTGCATAAAGCGTTTAATGGCCATTGGTATTTCTTTGTCATAAAATTCGCAAACTTTGCGTAGGCTTTCGTCCACTTTACCGGATTCATCGCCTACTTTCACCATAGTCACCACCAAAGAAGGAAATACACCCGTATTTTTTAAAGCCACTGGAAAACGCTCACCTTCTTGGATTGCGCGAGACAATTCCATAATCTTTTTCTTGAGATATGTGTTGGCGACTACTTCCTCGCAGAATTTTAAAGATTCATTCACTGCCACACCAGATTTTTGCAATGCGGACAATGTATTGCAAAAGGCAGCCGCTGCATCTTTGATCATCAATTGCCCAAAAAAAGGTACTTTGAGCAAAAATTCATCAGTCTTTAATTTGAGGGTTGGGTTGGTACGGCACATATAAATTCCAAACCCAATCGCGCCCACAAGAGCTAGGAGAGGAATTGCATTGCCAATCAAAAAATCGCTGATTGCCATTAAAAATTTGGTTGGACCAGGTAAATCAATGCCAGTGTCTGTGTATAGCTTGGTGATACGTGGAAGCAAGAATGTTAGCAAGATGACAACTAAGCAGAGCACTGCGAAAATCATGACAATTGGATAAATCATTGCACTGACTAATCTACCCTTGGTTTCTTCTCGACGTTCCAAATAGGAAATCAGACTGTCCAAAGCCAAGTCAAGGTTACCAGTTGCTTCCCCGACTTTGGCCATAGCAACATAAATTTTAGGAAATACCTTGGGATACATAGTCAGGGCATCTGAAAGCGCGGTACCGTTTTTCAAAGATAGGCAAATATTTTCCAAAATTTTAGAAAAATATGGATTGGTAGTTTCATGTCTGAGATCTTCGAGCCCAGCCAAAATAGGCACGCCAGCTCCATACATGGTACGAAGGTGGTGGGTAAAAGGAATAATTTCCTTCATTTTGACTGCCCCGACGATCTCTTGTTTTTTGCTCACACTCCCTGTTGTGGAGTGCTTAATCAAAGTGAGGCCCTTTCCCCTAAGCTTGCCCATCAAATCCGCTACAGAATCAGCTTCTATACTCCCGGTGCTTTCATTGCCTTGAATATCCCGGGCTTTATACGAATAGATCATCTTTGCCATTGGTGCATCCTTAAAGGGGGTTGTGGCTCAAGTAGAGCCACAGCAAAACTTTAATGCTCAGGTAATATACGAATTGCCTCTAGCACAGTAGTGATGCCTTCCAAAACTTTATTGCGGGCATCTTCTTTGAAGAATGTCAATCCTTTTTCGCGGCCCACGCGCTTCATTTCGATTTCATCTACTTTTTCCAGCATCATGGTGCGCATTTGGTCATCAGGCACAAAAAGCTCATAAATTCCGCGTCGGCCTTTGTAGCCAGTGTTCTTGCATTTTTTACAACCTGTTCCATGATATAGCTTAATTTGCTGGTCTTCTGGATACCCTAGCCATTCATTTTCTGGCGGAGTTGACATATAAGATTCTTTGCAGAATGGGCATAACGCACGTGCCAAACGTTGGGCTAGCACACCATTGATTACAGAGCTGAGCATAAACACATCTACCCCCATATAGAGGAGACGAGGGATAGCACCAACCGCGGTGTTCGTATGCAAGGTACTCAACACCAAGTGGCCTGTTTGTGCAGCGTGAACAGCCATTTCAGCAGTCTCAGCATCGCGAATTTCGCCGACCAAAATCACGTTAGGATCATGACGCAAGAATGCACGAAGCCCCATTGCAAAAGTATATCCAATGGTATGATTCACTTGAGACTGACGAATAAAGGGCAGTTGGTATTCTACAGGGTCTTCGAGTGTCACGATATTCTTTTCCAGGGCGTTCATGCTTTTGAGGCATGAATACAAAGTAGTGGATTTACCAGAACCTGTCGGACCTGTTACTAAGAACAACCCAAAGCTTTTCGAAGTGCATTCTTCTACTTGTTTCAGCATCTCCCGGCCAAACCCTAAAGAACGCAGACTGAAAAGACGCGCTTTTTCCAAGATACGAATTACGATATTTTCGCCATGTGTGATTGGCATGGTGGAAACGCGCAAATCCAATTCTACTTTGTCTTTTTTAAAACTAATCTTACCATCTTGGGGTAAACGGCGTTCGGATATGTTGAGGTTCGACATAATTTTGATGCGGGAGATCACGCTATTTTGCAATTCTAGAGGAACTGCAGGTCCAGCGACCAAGATACCATCCACACGATAACGTATTTGAACGTGGCTGCCCAGTGGATTGATATGAATATCGCTGGCTTTCCACGCAGCGCCTAGCGAAATAATTTGTTCCACTAGGGTTTGCACAGGTAAACTGGATGCATCTGCATCCGTGACCCCTTCTAGTTCACGCAGGCAATTTTTGATCACTTCCTGGATACTGTCATCCAATGCCTCTTTTTTAGATTTATCTAAGTAATAGGCTTCAATTGCCTTAGTCACTTCTTCTTCAGCCACAGATACAAATTTAACAACCAAAGAATCATCTGTATTGGTAATCAATTCAGTGATTGCATCCATTGCCACAATATCGTAAGGGTTAGAAAGTCCGATTGTTAGCTCTCCCTCTTGAACATACAAAGGGATGCATTTATATTTTGTGACAAACTCAGGCGGAAATAATTTGACTACTTCTGGAGCGATCTCGATTCCTTCCAAAGATGGAAGGTGTTCGATATCCAAATCCAAGCAAAGCAAACTCGTAAGAGTTTCTTGGGTAATGAACCCACGATTGACAAGAATTTTACCTAAAGATTCCTGGGTTTGGCGTTGTTCTGCTAGTGCTACCTCAATTTGCTGAGGTGTGACGCATCGCAAAGCAATTAAGTTATCCACCAATTTGGTGAGCTTTGTGGAGATTGCCATAGCCTTTCCAAGCCTTTCTCAATGCAGAATGGTTTCCCAATCGTTGCTATGATACAATTTGCCAGTCTGCCAACAGTAGTTGGCGTTGCAACTGGCAGTTCAAAAAATATTATAGTTTTTTTATAACTTATGGCAAGAAAAATTTTTTATAAAAAATTTCCTCTTGGAGGATTCAGCAAATTACGAATTTGCAGATACTTTTTCTAATAATTCTTTTTTAGCTTGCATAAGGAAAGCGATAAATTCATCTAATTCAAGATGCCAGGCATTTTTAGGCGGGGGATATATCCTTAATTTTGTGATCTGATTTTCCAAAGATATTTCGCCTAAGCAGTGTTCGCCACACCACAGTTCTGCGATTAAATCAGCGGTATCTTTCTGTGAAATAACCACCGTTGTTTTTTGATATTCCATGAAAAACCTCTTTTAGTGGTAGAGCCAGAAGTAAAGAATGCTCGGATAATCTTTATCTTAACGTTTCAAGAAAATTTCGCAATAAAAATTTAAGAATCTCTTGAAATTCCGTAGAAGCATGGTAATATGATAACAATGAATTGAAAATTTAACTGTCTTAACACATTTTTTTACAAGATGTTATATTATAAGG
>JAKLHB010000079.1:7645-15607 GCA_022710345.1 Planctomycetota bacterium | reverse complement strand
TGATCGCTTTGCAGGATCAAACCGGCTACCAGTCAAGATTGTTCTTAGCCAAGTCTAATGCGGCCCCGCAAAAACTATTTTGAACACGAAAAACTTTTCTTTGGCTATCAACGAAAAAAGGCTATGTTGGGACATAGCCTTTTTTTGTTGGAAAAGTTGCGCAGATTATTCAGAAAATTAAGTTATGCCAATAGTTTACGTCCAGCTTTTTGAGCCTGTTGGATGAATTTTAGAGGTACAGTGGGGTGTTCTGTATCAGCAATTGTACCAGCAAAGATAGTGGCGACTGTTTTTGCATGTAAGACTTCTGCTGTGATCTTGAGAGCCCGGACTGCGCCTGTGAGGAGCCGGCCAAAAAACGCTGGCATTGCTGTTGCTGTGATTAAGACAGCTCGTTTGTTTTTCACTTTGTTTCTCAATTGAGGAGCATGGTGGCCCCAAGGCCAATAGGCATAGCACACAAGCCGCTCCATAAATCGGCGCATGATAGCAGTTACATTAAAGAAGTTCACAGGTGCGCCTAATACAATGCCATCTGAAGATTCGATTTCCTGCAAGATACTTGCCATATCATCGTGATGGATGCACTGCCCATACATTGTTCCGGGTTCTTGGGTGCATTGACGGCAATTGATGCAAAATTCAATATGCTTGTCTTGGAGATATATTTTAGATGTGGTTGCGCCTGCTTCTTTTGCTGCAGACAAGGCTGTAGAGACTAAGGTATCAATCACGCAACCTTTTCGATAACTTCCTACAATACCCAATATTTTGGGGGCCATTCCAATTTCCTTTCGTAAACTTTGTGAATTGTCACAAGCAGGCTGATAGCTTAGCCATGCAGTCAACATGCTTGGACATGCATCATAGTGATCTGTAGCCTCTAGCGTTGTTTATGGTCGGCTGATGTTCGCCAAATTTTCCACAAACCATTTTGCTGCTTTTTTGGAGGCTTGGTTGACGGTTGACGGGCTGTCATAAAAATCAAATTGAGTCCCATCCATCCAATAGAATTCTTTTGGCGCAGGTATTTTGGTGTAAAATTGTTTGGCTCCATTGGGAATTGCAGCATTTTCGCTGTGGATCAAGAGAGTGGGGACCGAAATCTGATCGCCTTGTTGAATTGGGTCAAACTGGAGCCATTCTGGCCATGACATAACAGCAAACTGATTTGTCCATGCGGGTATGGCACCGCGGGTCGGGTTCAAATAATACTCAAATGGGCCAAACATGGCAGCATCTTTATTGGTGATACTGCAGGCAGGAACTAGTTCATTTACCTTTGTCTGGCTGTATGTCTCTTTGGCAGCGTTGCCGATCGCAATTTTTGCGTCCACAGTTTCAGGTCCATAAACGAACTTTACAATAGAGGCATCATGCAACCATGGGGCGATTCCTGCAAATGCTTGGATGCGCTTATCTGCTGCTGTAGCACACGCCATGTACCCAGCACTTGCGCATATTCCTAATCCACCTATTTTGTTGGGATGAATCATTGGCAAAGTCTGCAGAAAGGTGACGGCATTCTGGATGTCCTGAATTTTTCTTTGAGGTGATTCGTACTGACGTGGTTCGCCGCTACTTTCTCCAAATCCTCTGAAGTCAAAAACAAGTGTCGCAAAGCCTTGTGCAGCGAGTTTTTTAGCATAAGTACTTGCCATTTGCTCTTTGACTGTTGTCCAGGAACCGGTCACAATAATGCCGGGCATTTTTTTGCCTTCTTGGTAATTAACAGGTGTATAAAGAATGCCGACTAAATTCTCGCCTTCGCTGATGAAGCTGACTTTTTTTTCATTGGGTTCGTTGGCTGCCAGAGCAGGTAGGCTTTTGTTGCCATCTTGATAAAGCAAATGGAACGTCATTTTGGAAATTTTCCAGCCATCTACGGTTTTGACTAGGTCATAGTCATACGTTCCATAAACTCCCCATAAATCGCCGCCTTCAGCGTATGGTAAGCAGTGAATCGCATGAACATAAGCACGACCATGGGCTGTATTGTCAGATATAGCGATTTCATGATTTGTGATGAAATGCTGGGTAAACTTGAATTTTGGCAAAAAAGCACTCCATGCTTTGATCAAATCAGATGCCTTGACGTTGGAACCTGGCTGCCCGCTTAATGAGCTGTAGTCAATGAATGGTTCGTCTATAAAACAGGATTGGCAGGCTGCCCATTCATGGCGGTCAGCACTCATGGCCACACGGTTGACAACATCCACGATTTGCTGATGATCTGAACTATGTTCCATGGCATAAACCTTATTCAATGAAGTAAGTGGCATAAAGGTCGCAATTGCTACAAGCACAAATAGGAAACCTTGAATTCTTGTCTTCATCGAATTCTCCATTGATAGGTTGTTCGATAAATCAGCCTAATGAGGCCGATTTATCGAACTTTTTTATTTACTTCGCCTTTTCGATCTGAACGCCTTCATTTTCGCTGCGCATTTGTTGATGCAAGGCTTTCATACTTTCTTGCTGCATGTCTTCATTAAATTCTTGCAAATTGGATCGGAAATCATACTTGCGTGCAGGCGCAGTGGCAGCAGGACTAGGAGCTTCCATTTGTTCATCATAGGATTGCATTTGCTGCTGCATTCTGTATTTGTCTCTGGCTTGAGGAGGCTCGCCTAAGTAGGTTTGGCCGCGATAGAATGCATAGCGATTTTTTTGTTCGCATGCAATGACAGTCACCTGGCCTTTGATTTGCTCTGCAACGAAAATGCCTCTGAGGTCGGTTTCACCAGAAACAAATGTCTGGCTTTCGCTGCCGACCACTTTTACATGAACGCCTTGAGGCCGAGATTGGTCTTTGAGATTAATCACATTGACACGCACAATGCCATTGGAGCTTTCCTGGATCATCATGTCAAGGGAGGTAATTAAAATCAAGCCACTGGCAAAGAGGTCATCGCCGCGGCAGATTAGTAAATATGCGCCTTCATCGCTCAATGGCAATTCGATTTGTTTTTTGCAATCTTTATAATCTTTGCCATCGCCTAAAGCATAGCTTTTTTCAGCAACTGGCGCAATGCCGGCCAACTGGACTTTGGTGATGCCAGAAAGGCTTTTCTGCTGCAAATATAAACGCATGAGATCAACACGATAGATTAGCAACTGAACTTCTTGGACATTGGCATATTGTAGCTCTAGTTCTACTTTGGCCCCAGGTAGGAATTTGGTGACCTCTGGGATATTCAAGTATCGGCGTTCAAAATAAGCAATGGATTCTTTGGCATCTGGGAACTTATCTTGAATTTTGCGATAGCATTGAATTGCAGATGCTGGATTATTTTGTGAATGGTAAATTTGGCCTAAAATATAGGTTGCAAATTCTTTGTCTTTGCTGGTGCCATTTGCGACTGTTTCTGCTGCCTGGATTGCGGATGAATATTCATAAAGTGAAAAATATCCAAGCGCTTCCATATATTGGAAACTAGATTTCAAGGTATGTGTGGTGTAGAGTTTTTGGCTCTGCTGAGAAATTTGCACCACATCTTTAAATTGATCCAAGGCTAGATAGGCAGAAGCAAGTGAAAAGGACGCTTGCGGGGTCTGGGTATTTTCAGGATAGAGTGCTAGGAAAGTCCGCAAAAGCTCAATGGTCTGGCTTAAAATTTCTTTCCGGGTTGGCGGCTTTTTGATGCGTTCTTTCTGATGGAGCCTCCAGGTATTTTGCAATGCATCTCTTTTTTCAAGCTTGGCATACAAGGCTTGGGATAGCCCAAAATAAGCTTGAGCAATCATAGCGCTGTCTGGATAATCCAGCCAAAGTTGGTGCATGTACTCCAATGAACCAATGAATTGGCCTTGATCTTCCAAGACTCCGCCTACCTTGGATTCTTCTTCAAAAGAGGCTTCTACAATTGCCTGGAATACTAAATAACCACGTTCATATTCTTTTAAATCTTCATACGCACGACCAACCACAAGCACTCGGTCAAATGGAATATATAGCTCAGGATATTTTTCCTTCAAAATTTCAAAATAATACACAATCTTTTGAGCATCATAATACTTGGCTTCTGTGTAAATCCATAGTAAAATCCTGCTGATTTCTTTGCTTGCATAGCTAGGATCAGATTGATTCAGTGGCAAGAGATATTCCAATGCCTTATCATAATCTTGAGCGCCGAAATACAACTGGCCAAGCTCATATTGTTCTGCAGCATTGATTTTATATGGATCAGGCGATTTTTCTTGCGGCCCTAAAACAGTGAGTTGATAAGGTTGTCCTTGTCGCAATGCCTTGAGTGTATGGATATGTCGGAATGTGGTCGGCAACACTCGGTATGTTCCGGGGACAAAGCCTACTAGTTGATATTCGATCTTTCCATCCTCGAGATTCGCAGGTAGATAGAACAAGATGCTGTCTTTGTCAATATCATACGAAGCCATGTCTCCTGTGATGCTGCCTTGCACCAATTTCGTACCTACTGGGATAGGCTCTTCAATGACGATATATTGGCTCGATTTTTGATATGTGCTCAACTGAAAGTTCAATTTAACATGGGTGCGTTGTCCTAATTCTAAATGCTTAATTGGGCTGCTGCTTTTGGCAAGAATTGCTTTGCCTTTGTAATCTAAGGCAGTGTGCAGATATTGCCTTGGGCTCAATTTAGGATATTTGTCTGAATTAGGGTCTTGAAGCTTATTGGTAAAACCTTGTAAAATGGCAGCATAAGCATAGGATCCTTGTCCATCGAATTGAAATTCAATGCGATTTCGGCCGGATACCAACTGATTAGCCAAAATTTCTAAAGTGCTGATATTTGTTGTGGATGGATCCACACGTAGAGTTTGAATGAGGTGCTGATTGACAAAAATTTGCAATGTGTAATCATTTTGGCCTTGTTGGTGCCATAGTAAAGATTCCGCCAAAGCTGAAACGATCGTGCCTCGTCCATGAAGTGGGATAAAGGAAGAATAAGGTAATCCCCAAAGCTGAGTGATCAATTCTTCAATGAGCGATGATTGTGGTAATGCTTTGATGAGGCTCAGTGCGACCAATGCTTTGATTTCAGCCGGATGAGCTGTCCAAGAGGCATTTTCTGTAATCCAGGATGCAGCTTGTTCTTTGTATTTCTGCACCAGGAGTTGTGCGACCTCTTGTGCCATTTCTGGCTTATCCAATGCGCATAGCAACAGGATTGTATAAGCCAAGCCAGCGGATTTCATGCTATGTCGCTCTCGATATAGACGATTGGCTGAAGCAAAATTACCTTCTTTTGCCAATGCAAGGGCATACTGTACCAAAGCTTTTGTTTCAAGATCATCCATTTCAATTTTGCTAAATACATTTTGCAGATATTGGATCGCATTTTGTTTGGTATTGTCTGGTACTGTAATTCCTTGCTCTTGGACAAAGGCAAGAGCCAATAGCATACGAGCTGTGACAATGATGTGTGATTTAACATCCGTGCAATCTAAGATCCAGCCCCCATCGCGGTGTTGGCCAGAGACAATACTCGCCACAAGTACTTTGGCTTTTTCTTGGAAAAGACGATATTCGGAAGTTGTGCTTTTTACATTGCTGAGATATTGAAGCACAGCACTGGTTGCCAAAAGATTGCTGGCTTGTGTTGGCCATGTATGATATGGAATGCAACGATCAAACCATATAGATGGAGAGCCAGTGGCAATGTCCAGGAGCGTTTGATTGACACTCGCCCCAAGCACAATTGTGAGTTTTTGTTTTGTGTATTTCTCTGCGCTTGGTAATTGTAAAAAGACAGTTTTGCTGGATTTGGACATACCAGAAGCAGATTCGACATATTCCATGCCCCAAGGCCGGATTGATAAGTCGTATTGCACTTTGTCTTCCATGTTTGCAAGCTTGGCATGAGCTTGTATACGGCATTTTTGATGTGCTGGAACTTCAAAAGCATTCAGAACAAATTCTTGGGTTGACTTTGCTTTAGCTTGAACATGCAAAGGCAGCACTTGTTGGAAACCTTGATCACTGGTGATTTCAACAATAATAGTAGCCGCGCCTTCTATATTGCTTAGATTATGTACTCTGGCTAAGATGCGCATGCTATCTTGTTCTTGAAGCCAATTGGGCAGCTTTAATTCTACAAAGAATTCTTTGCTCGTTGTTGTGCTGAGGGTTGTTTCGCCGACTAATGTTTCTGGAGTGCAACCCACTGCTGAAAAACGCCACTGCGTCAGATGGGTAGGCATGGTGATTGGGATTTTGGCAATGCCATTGCCATCTGTTACAATGCAAGGATTCCAATAACCCAGTGCGGCTATTTCTTTTCGAATGTCTTGAGATTCAGCAGGACCTTCATCTTCAGATATCTCTTCTTCTGCTAATGCATCAAGAGATTCTTCTGAGGGACCCCACGTAGAGACCCTGCCATCGCGTAACTTAGCTTTTCCAGCCCGTCTAGCTTTTGATGGTGCTATAGGTTTTGGACTTTCAGCATAAATCTCGATTGCCGATGCAGCCCCTTCTGGGGCTTCCATTTTTTCAATCTCGCGTAGGAGCTGCTCATCTACTTGTTTGATTTGAGCATTGTAGCTAAAATTGCAACTGCTCGAACTGCGCATATCTAAATTGCGTTTGGCTTGCGCTTCAAAGAATTGCAAGATATTTTCTCGCTTATCTGGATAAAGGCTTAGGAATGCCTGATCCACAAGCCCTAGCGAAAGCTCGGCAGAGACAGGCTGATCCAGATGATCTTTGGTGATGAGCGTAACTTCAGCTTTTGCTCCAGGAGCATAAGATTCATGGTCGCTTTGGATTTGGACTTTGAGATTTCGAGCTACTGTAAAACTTTGTTTGGCATCATATAGTTGTTGACCCGACATCATGGCAATATTCATCATAAAATTCGGGAAGTGTTTATGATCTACTTGTATGTTCCATGAATTGGGGCCTTCAACAAGGTTAACAAGCTGATAGCCTAAAATAAGATCACTTTCGTACGTAAGCAATGCCAAACCTTTAGGCAGCCTGGAATGCAGGGTAACAGGCACAGTTTCCCCAACTTTCAGACTTTGCTTGTTGGCAAAAATCCTAAGTTTGGTTTGATCTTGATCATCAGAAACAAACACAGTGGCTCGGCCTTCAATTGGATTTTGATGGCGATCATAGCCAGTGATGCGTATGATATAATTGCCGCCTTGGATAAGGGATAAAGGGAATTTGGCAATGCCTGTCTGCGCATCGGTTTGAATTTCATATTCTGCAACCTTGAGTTCAGTTGCAGGTTGGGTACTCGTTTGTTGCCAAGGCAAAGACGCTAGTAGCAAATTAGGTTTGCTTTGGACAATTCGATACACGGCCAAAGCTAGTTTTGTACCTAAAGGTTTGCTGAAAACATCCTTGGTCTCGATCTTGAGTTCTGTGGTTTCGCCTGATAAAATAACTTCGCGTTGGCTTTGAACTGCAATGCTAAAGCCTTCTTTGGCCAAATAAATATTTTCTTGGACAGAAATATTTTCGGCATCTAATGAGCCTGCGATGGTGTATTGTTGACCAGAACTCAGATGTGTTGTGGGGATGCTAAAAGCAAATTTTCCTTGTTCATCCAACTTGCCTTCTCGCGTTTCACCATTGAATTCATATCGAATAGTTGCACCAACTACAGGAGTTCCATAGTAATACATGGCCTGGAATGCGCCTTCAATTGTTTCGCCTCTAAAGTAAATTTTTTGAGGTAAAGAAAGCGAAAGCTGAATTTTAGACACTTGCCATTGTGCAACTTCAAAATTAGTTTGAAAGAGATGAGCACCATCTTCGCTGGTGATTTGGATGAGGTAGCTACCCAATACTGCGGTTGTTGGTATTGCAAATTCACGGTGCATGCTGCCAAAGGAGGATAATGCCACAGGCTCTTCTAATAAACATCGGCCCTTTGGATCAGAAAGGCTTAGTTTATATTGCTTGGTAGGCACGACATACGCACCATCCACGATATCTCGCAAAATAGCACGAATCCCAATATTTTCTCC
>JAKLHB010000079.1:0-7635 GCA_022710345.1 Planctomycetota bacterium | reverse complement strand
TTCTCCAGGGCGGTATGCTGCTCTGTCGGTGAATACATAGCCTTTAGGGCTCATGCCTAAGTGGAAGCTTGTCCCACTAACATCGAGCATGGTGGAGGCAACATGGCCTTGTTTTTCTACAAAAACACGAACGATTGGTTCCTTGCCATCATCACTAGTAGGATCCAAGCGCTTTTGGAAAACACCGTCTGCATTGGTTAGCCCTTGAGCGATGATTTTTTTGCCATTGCTGACTAAAACACGGGTTTCTGCACTTGGCTGGCCAAGAAGCATATTTTGCACATACACCAGCAGGTCTTTGCGAGAGGCCTTCATGATCAGGCTAAGATCGCTCTGAATGATCAGAGTGCTGCCTTCCAGGGAAATGTCACTCACTTGCACCACATACACCCCTGGGTTTTCCATTGGGATAGGAATTTCATGTTGCAACAAAAGATAATCTTGATAATTGGGGACTTCAAATTCCCATGTTTTATCTGGCTGGATCAAAGCAATATCAAGATTATGAATATTGAGAATACTGTGCTGTTTGCGGAAATATTCTTCGAGGTTGAGCTTGTACATCCGCATGGTCAATTGCTTGATGTTGCGTGTCTGCACTTGCACAATGGGCTTTGCTGTACTCTGATATACACGAGGAGTTGCCACTGAAAGGTGTTTTTGCGTCATGCGTTGCAATCGTTCTTGTGCTTGCCCATAGAATTGGCCTTCGGTTACTTTGCGGTATATTTCTAAGGCTTTGCTTAGGTTCAGGAATTCTTCTTCATAGAGTTTAGCAATTTCAAACCGGGCGGCATAAGACTCTGCGGCATTTGGATATTTGGCAACCAGTTTTTCCCATTCTACAATAGCTTGGTTGAAAAATTTTTCAACTTCTGCTGTCCCAACCTTTTGCTCTTTTGCCTCTTGCCCCAAATGTTTTTGAATTGCGCCTAATGTGTATAAGATACGGCAAGTACGCACATCAAGTGGGTATTTGAGCATGAATTGTTCCCATACCCTCCGTGCTTCTGCATATTGTCGTGATTCCAATAAATCAAGGCCAATGGAGTATTCAGCATCCAGCATCCCTTGTTGAGCATTTTGCCAATGGCTACCATCTGGAAATTGAGCAATGTATTGTTGCCAGACCTGAATTGCTTTTGTATATAGCTTTTGCTTTGCGTAGAGGCTCCCAACTTGGTAGGTTGCTTCTTTTCGCAGAGTTTCATGAACCTTGACAGGCAATTCGTAATTTGGCCGAGGTGCCAATTGCATAGCAACTTGGTATCCTTTGCCGGCTAAAAATTTTTCAAAACTGATGATGGCTTCGCTGATGTAGCCATGATTCATATAACTGGCACCAATTTCATACGCTGCTTGCACACTATGCCAATGGGCTGGATATTCGGCTAGATATTGCTTCCAAGCAGCCACAGCCTGAGGTGCAGAGCCTTTTGCTGCAATCGTTGACCATAGCCAACGGCTATCGTGCCGTACTTCATCGCTCTCTGGATTTTGTAATGGCAAAAGCTTCAATAAATCTTCTAAAATGGTCTGGGCTGTTGTTGTGTTTTGGGTTCCTATATAAGATTTAGCAAGTAAATACCTGGCTTGGATCCAAGATTTGCCTTGGCTTATTGCCCGGGATTTCTCCGTGCTACTTGTGCCAATACCCAACCATTTTTGATCATACTTTTCTAAGTATTTGACCAATACTTCAATAGCCTTATACCAATTTTGTGCATCCACCATGATCTTGCCCATGATGAATTGGATTCTTTCGCACGTTTCTGGCGATGGATGCAGTTCTAATGCTTTATCATATAAAAGGTAGGCTTTGTTATAATCTGGCTGCGGAGCATCCAATTCTTCTGGTTTAGGCTGTTGGGACAATGCCTCGGCAAATTGAATATACACAGATGCAATTTTTTCTCTGCGTTCAGAAGTATGAAGTCGTTGAGATTCTTCTGCATATAGCTTTTCAACAGCCTCAAAATCTTTTTTTTGTAGATAAATGCGGCCTAAAAGGAATCTACCTTTATGGTACCATGAACTTTGAATTTGAAGCAATTCTGCTAAAGTAGCTTGGCTGCCACTCAAATCACCTTGATAAAATTGCGCCAATGCTTTGAAATACAATAGATCAGCCTTGATTTGAGTTTCCTGCGGCAAAGCTGCGTTGATGGCAGCAATTGCTTGAGCATATTCCTTTTGTCGCATGAGATCCTGCAACTGAGGAATCATATCTTTTCCCTCCTGTGTAACTGTTTGAGCCACAAGCATTGCACTTGCCCCAACAGACAGGAAAATCAAAACCCAAAATAAACGCCACATAGATTCGATCTCCAAAATAAGCGGTCTTTGCATGCAAGAACACTTTGAGAATAAAAAAAATCATGAGTATCTGCAAAATTCGCTTGTTTGCTGCTGCCGGCGGCCGGCAGCAGCATTTTGAGTGAGTTACAACTTGAGTGAGTTACACTCTTGCTTGATGAGCTAATTCATTAGGCCTGCTGGTAAGCAAGACCACGTTTGAATGCTTCTAAATTAAGATCCAAAAATTCAGGTGGAACTGATGCAGCAATGGCTTGTTCCATAGCTTGTTGCGAGACTACAGCAGTAATCTTGACAAGAAAGCCGAGCATGACCATATTGGCAATGATTTGTCTCCCTAAATCTTTGGCAATGTTTTTTGCTGGGATATTGAATGATTTGGCTGTTTCATCAGCAGTTAATTTGACAAGCATATTATCATAAAGCAATATGCCATTAGGTTTTAAGCCTACTCGATACGTATTATACGCTGCTTGAGACATGGTGATCAAAATATCAGGTGCCACTAAAATAGGATAGCTAATTTTTTCTGCAGCCACGATCACCTGCGCGCTGCATGCTCCGCCTCGTGCTTCTGGTCCATAAGATTGAGTCAAAGTTGCGTTTTTATTGTCATAAATAGCAGCGGCTTTGCCAATGATATAACCCATCAACACAATTCCTTGACCGCCAAATCCTGAAATTCTAATCTCCGTACGTTCCACCTTTGATCTCCTTTTCCGATAGATAGGTTTCCATATGCTCTTGGAATGCTTTTTGACGTTCTACAAAGGTTTCACGTTCTCGGTCAATAAAATTGCCGAGCACAACAGGTTTATCTAATAAAATATCCCATTCATGGCCACGGGCATTATGATTGATTTGGGATGTTTCCAACAGGGTCTTCATCATCTGGATGCCAAAAGGCTGTTTATTGCGACGGCCATACACAGTGGGACATGGGCTAATCACCTCAACAAAAGTAAAGCCTCTTTTTTGGAATGCAGTGCTAATTGCTTTTTTCAACTGGCGAACATGGGCTGTGGTCCAACGTGCAACAAACGCCGCGCCTGCTGCCTCTGCAAGATGAGGCAAGTTAAACGGAGTGTCTTGGTTCCCATAAGGAGATGTACTTGACATTGCGCCCATAGGAGTACCAGGACTAAACTGGCCACCTGTCATACCATAAATATAATTATTGATGCAGATAATGGTGAGATCCATATTTCTACGAGCTGCGTGAATAAAATGGTTACCACCAATGGAAAATAGATCGCCATCGCCTGCAAAAAGAAAAACTTTTAAATCAGGGTTGGCGAGTTTCAACCCAGTTGCAAAAGGGATTGCACGTCCATGAGTTGTATGAAAGGAATCAATATTGAGGTAACCTGCAGCTCGGCTTGAGCAGCCAATTCCCGACACAATGGAGATTTTTTCTCTGGGGAAATCACTTTCTTTGATAGCTGCAATCGTAGCTGAAAATGCAATGCCGATGCCACATCCTGGACACCAAATGTGTGGGAGACGATCTTGGCGTAGCCAAGAATCCATTGGATGCGTGGGTTGCTTTTGAGGAACAACATTTTCAGAAACACTTGGCTCTGTCACTCTTTGGCTCTCCTAATAGCATCCAAAATCATTTCTGGCGTATGCAGCCCACCACCGGGATGACTTACACCAATGACTTGGGTTTTTCCATGACTACAACGCTCTACTTCTCGAACCATTTGCCCCATATTGATTTCTGGCACAATTAGCCCTTTGACTTTTGCGGCTAAATTTTGGACATACTCTTCAGGGAATGGCCATACTGTAATCAAACGTAGCAAACCTACTTTAATTCCCTCGTTGCGTGCTTGTTGAATGGACAATTGAGCAATGCGTGCTGAAATACCATAAGAAACGACAACAATTTCTGCGTTTTCAAGTTGGTCTTCTTCTAGCATAATGATTTGTTTTGTATTGAGTCGAATTTTCTGCACAATTCTTTGCACCATCTCTGCTTGAGCGCGACTGTTAATTTCTGGGTAGCCTTTTTCATTATGCGTCAGGCCAGTTACATGTACAGCATAACCTTGTCCAGCAATTGCCATTTCTGCAATACCATCAGTCCCAGGATGATATGGAAGATATTGATCTGGTGGCACTGTGGGCAAACGTCGTGGATAGGGTTTTACCGTACTAGCCTCTGGAATAATGACTTTTTCATTCATATGCCCAATGACTTCGTCCATCATAATTAAAACAGGCATACGATATTTTTCAGATAACTCAAATGCTTTGATTGCTAAATCAAAACATTCTTGAGGTGATTCAGGAGCTAGCGCAATGATTTCATAGTCTCCATGAGATCCCCAACGAGCCTGCATCATATCTGCTTGACCAACGCTGGTGGGTAATCCAGTCGAAGGGCCACCTCTTTGGACATCTACGAGCACGCAAGGAGTTTCGGTAACAAGACCTAACCCTAAATTTTCCATCATCAAGCTAAAGCCTGGCCCAGAAGTAGCAGTCATGCTTTTGGCACCAGCCCATGCAGCTCCTAGGATGGCATTCATAGAAGCAATTTCATCTTCCATTTGAATAAAAATGCCACCGACAGATGGCAATCGTTGGGCCATACGTTCTGCAATTTCTGTAGCCGGCGTAATCGGATAGCCAGCAAAGAATGTGCAGCCAGCCATCAATGCGCCCTCAGCACATGCGCAATCACCATTCATAAAATGGACACCAGTGAGTGCCCTATTTTTATTTCGATCTAACATGAATCGTTCCTTTGTAGGATGGAAATTGAGATCATTCGTTCTCTTTTTGCTCTGTTTTTTCCAATTTCTCTACGAAAATGCAAAAATCTGGGCAAATCATCTCACACAGCTTGCAGCCAATACACGCTTCTTGTCGGGCTGGCTCAGGGAGATGATATCCTTTAGAGTTGCTTTTGGTAGAAACTTGCAAAACCCCTTTGGGGCAAAATTCAATGCAATATGTACAACCTTTGCAACGTTCAGGAATTAGATTAATTTGAAATTTTTTGATTAATGGAGTCGGAGAAGTTTTTGATGTTTGTTGATTCTCCGCCACTTCAAATTCAGCCATGAATGATGCTCCTTTAAAACCATCTTTTTGATGATGCAACGGGCAACTTAAAGTATTATAGCTTTTTTTAGAAGAGTGTGCAAATAAAAACTTGCATTCTTTGTTACAAAAATGTACGATTAAATTTTCAAAAAAATTTTTTGAAAGGTATTGTTATGACCACGATTCGTCAAACCAAAGTTTTAATTCTCGGATCAGGTTGTGCTGGCCATACAGCAGCTATTTATGCAGCCCGTGCTGACTTGCAACCGATTGTTTTAGAAGGACATGAAGCAGGCGGGCAACTTTCTCTGACATCTGTTGTGGAAAATTATCCTGGTTTTCCAGAAGGAATCAATGGCTATGAATTGATTGAAAATATGAAAAAACAAGCCATGCGATTTGGAGCAGAATATATTGGAGAAACAGCAGTTTCTGTGGATATGAGCAAAAGGCCATTTTCTATAACAACAGATACTGAAAACTCTTATGAAGCGCAAACATTAATTATTGCCACTGGTGCAAGAGCAAGATTGCTCGATATTCCTGGAGAAAAAGAATTATTTGGACATGGAGTTTCTTCTTGCGCAACCTGTGATGGTGCATTTTATCGAAATAAAATTGTAGCAGTGATGGGCGGCGGCGATACTGCCATGGAAGATAGCTTATTCTTGACCAGATTTGCCAAAGAAGTTCATATCATACATCGCAGGGATGCGTTACGTGCTTCAAAGATCATGCAAAAAAGAGTATTAGAGCATCCTAAAATCAAAATTCATTGGAATACCGAGATTATGGAAATGGTAGGCGAAAATCATAAGCTCAAAGGAATCAAAATCATAACCCATCCGAATGGTAAACCGTTGGAAAAAATTAAGGAAGCTGGATCAATTGAAAAAGCAGGGGTGAGCATCAGCTTCTTTCCCTGTGATGGACTTTTTTTAGCAATCGGACATATTCCCAATGTGGAATTCTTGAATCATCAATTAACTACAAATGAGGAAGGGTATTTGGTACCCAAAAAACTAGATCATGCTTGCGCAACTTGCGATGTTTGGGCAGAGATTCCTGGAGTTTTTTTAGCCGGCGATGTGGTGGATTGGCATTTTCAACAAGCGGTCACCGCTGCAGGCATGGGTTGCAAAGCAGCGATAGCGGCAGAAGCCTTTTTAGCAGAAGAAATTGGATAATATTATGCTGGAGCGAAACATCTCAGCCCAATTTGCTTTGCTTACGAAAGAAGATTTTTTGGACAAAGTAAATCTGCACATTCACTCCAATTGTTCTGATGGGAAAATGAGTCCATTAGAAATCATACGGCAATCCATGAATTTGAATTTACAGATGATTTCCATTACTGACCATAATACTTTGATGGCTCATCAAATCCTCAAAAGTCATTTTGCAAAAAATCCTGACTTATTCACCACGTTTTCCCAACTGAAGATCATTCCTGGTATAGAATTTGATTGTTGGCATAAGTTTCATTTTCTACATATTTTAGGATATGATATAGCAAGAGAAGCTACTGAAATTGTAGATTTATGCGCCCAAAATGCTCTGGGAAGAACAATGGATATAGTGCGATTATTGCGGTATCGCTCGGCAAAACAAGTCATCACTGCCATCCAAAAGGCAAAAGGTATTGCAGTTCTAGCACATCCATGCTGTATTTTTGCTCCAAATTTTGAAAAGATGCTGCAAGAACTGATTGATCTTGGATTGCAAGGCATCGAGGTATATTATCCTTATACTCGACACCGTAAGTATTTACAAATGCGTAGTGTTTTGCATATTCAGCAATTAGCCGAAAAATACCACCTCATTATCACAGGAGGCACAGACTGTCATAAAGCTCAATTGGATTGTTTGAAGGCATATTTTTGAAAGTTTTTATTCATTCTTATCCAATGAGTTATAGATAATTTTCGAAAAAAAGAAAAAAAAGTGTTGACAAATGGGGTAAAATCGGCTATAATTGGGGCCGTCTTAAATGAAAAGCACACAAGAGCGAATAAAAGCGAAGTGTGAAACTACAGAGCCGAAAGGCAAAAGTAGCAAGAGTGAAAGAAAAATAAAAAAAATTATAGAAAACTCTTGACAAAACAGGAAAGAGTTGATATAATACTTTCACCTTTTCAAAAAAGGACAAGGTCTTTGACAATTAGGTAAGAAGAAAGAAAGATACGAAGCCGAAATAAAGCCGAGCGTCTCGAAAATCGAGATTCAAGAGCGAAAAGCTTAAAGGATCAGAGATTCCGAAAA
>JAKLHB010000078.1 GCA_022710345.1 Planctomycetota bacterium | reverse complement strand
CAAGCAAAAGCACCTACTGCCAAAGTAGCCCAAGCAAAAGCACCTACTGCCAAAGTAGCCCAAGCAAAAGCACCTACACCTACTGCTAAAGTAGGCAAAACAAAAGCACCTACTGCTAAAAGCAAAATAGGTACTAAAAAATCTGCCACCAAAAGCAGCAAAAAACTATTGCATCAAAGCGCAATCTTTGGATATTTCGATAGAATTAAAAAGTCGTTTTGGCCTTTCTCCAGTGATTAGCTAGATGAATACCAAGAGATCGGCCAGTCATTGGTGGATGAAAGTGGAGAAAGTTGCAATTGCATTCATTGGATGTTATCGTTTCGATGATAAGAATTTTTGTAATTTCAGAATTTATAGGAGGGAAATCACTTGCCATTGGAATATCAAATATTAGGCAAACCATTTGCCGACAATGCGCTTTTTGTGCGCATTCAATCTGGGCAAGCCGTGCATCGTTTGCTTTTTGATTGTGGAGAAAGCGTGCTATATCCGTTGGCAAATGCCGAGATTCAAAGTATAGATCATCTGTTTTTTTCTCATTGCCATATGGATCATATTGCTGGGTTTGATACTTTCTGCCGTATGAATTACAACAGAGAAGATAAACCAGTTTGCATTTGGGGGCCTCAAGATATTCAACGTGTCATCTACCATAGGCTACAAGGTTTTACCTGGAATCTTGTAGGAGGACAACCTGGGGCATGGAAAGTCAATCAAATTGGGGCTAATGCAATAGAATCTACGCTATATCTTGCAACTGATGCTTTTATAACACCCAATCCACAACCAGCACAACCTTGGAAAAACATGATTTTGAGCCATAATGATTTTTCAGTTCAAGCAATTTTGCTCAATCATGGAATTGAATCCGCGGGATACGCTGTGCTCGAGCCTACCCGTTGGAATATTGATACAACTGCATTACAGGAGCATCAGATTGCTCCTGGGCCTTGGCTAAAGATGCTCAAAGATTTTAGTCAGGATCCTGGCACTTCGATTGCTATTGGAACCACCACCTATTCATTGGGTTGGCTTAGGGAAAAGCTCCTGAAAAGCACACCCGGTGAGTCTTTGGTTTATTTAACAGATTTCATTTTAGATGATGAAACCCAAAAAAAGCTAATTACTTGGATTCCTCAAAACAGCGTTATTATATGCGAAAGTCAATACTCTAACAAAGACTTAGAATTAGCCCAAAAAAACTTTCATCTTACCAATACACAAGCTGCCCATTTGGCCCTCCAATCGAACGCTCAAAAGCTTTTTCTCATCCATATTTCCCAACGATATGGAATCCTAGACATGGAGAATATTCTAAAAGAAGCACGTTCTATTTTTCCATCCACCTTCTATAGTCCAGAATGGCGTATTGCACAATAAAAAAAATTGGTATATTTTTTGCATCTTTTTAGATGCACAATGCATCTATTTTTCAGCGATTGCAAATAAATTTTATCAATATCTTGTTACCGTTCCAATAGAGGAGCATTTATGCAAAAAATTATTTTAGTTTTTTTATGTTTTTTGGGAATACCAGGCCTTCTTGCTCAGCCAAATAGCCTCAAACTAGGGCATGAGGCTATGATGCAATATTGTGGAGATATAAGATTAGCATCAGGAGAACATTCTTTTATCCAAGAAATTAGCATGAGCAATACAGGGACACAACAAATCTCGTGGCTTTCCACAATGGTTGCTGGGAACCAATTTTCTTGCTACCAAGAGTTTCGGGATCAAAACGTGTATATTTCAGGCATGTTGTTACGAAAAGACACAGGCTGGGAATTACCGTTGATCTATAAAATCAAGCAGGGAAAAGAAATTCATACTTTGCAATTTAAGATTATATGGCAAGTTGGTATGCAATCTAAGCTGGATGTCCAAATAGATCCAGATGCCACAGATGTCAGGATCAATTATCAAAAATTTATGGAATGTGTGACAAAGTATGCTCCAAATATCATCGAATCCATTGGCAAATGTATGGGCGCTACAAATTGGGTCGAGTGCGTTCGCATTTTGCTCATTCCGTTGCCTAAAGTATATCTTTGTGTTTTTGGCCAATTGTCCGCAGTGCCAGAGACTTTGCCAAGGGAATTGGATAGAAAAGCATTTGAGGCAGTCTTAGGGCCAAATACATGGGCAGTATATCATGAAGTAGGCGATCTCAAAGTAGTGAATTGCTATGTGAATCCTTCTACTGTCAAGTTATACAATGTGTCAGAAGCACAATGGGAATGCCAGATGGTGACTGATAATGTGGTCAAGGTAAATTTGACAAAAGTTATAGCTGGCCCTGGGGATTGGCATGTTTCTCTATGGACGTATGTTATCTATCAAAAATAGCTTTCTTGTCCCAGGGCAATGGCCCTGGGAAGAAAGCTATTTTTGATTTTAAGGGATTTTTTGAAGTGTCTCCAACCACAAAAGCTGCCTGTGTGCCAAGTCAGCAGCAGCCAGAAAGTACCCACAGCATGTGTTGTTAAGTTGCGAATCAGGCCAGAAATCCTCCGACAGCGTCTGCTGTCTGAATTGCAATTGCGAATCCGGCCAGAAATCCCCCGACAGCGTCTGCTGTCTGAATTGCAATTGCGAATCCGGCCAGAAATCCTCCGACAGCGTCTGCTGTTGAATTGCAATTGCGAATCCGGCCAGAAATCCCCCGACAGCGTCTGCTGTCGGAATTGCAATTGCGAATCAGGCCAGAAATCCCCCGACAGCGTCTGCTGTCGGAATTGCATTTTTAAATCGGAATTGCAATTGCGAATCAGGCCAGAAATCCCCCGACAGCGTCTGCTGTCGGAATTGCAATTGCGAATCAGGCCAGAAATCCCCCGACAGCGTCTGCTGTCGGAATTGCATTTTTAAATCGGAATTGCAATTGCGAATCAGGCCAGAAATCCCCCGATGGCAAAATCTGCGTATGCCAGTGCCAATTCAGCAGCGCCCCAGAAAACATTGAAGGAAAATTTACATTATTTGCTGTATCGCTTAGCAGGCTAGAAAGCGCCCGATAGCGTCTGCTGCAATTGGCGGAATGAATCGTTGTTTGCTTAAGTGCCCGCTACTTCTTCTTAGGCTGTGGCAGGGGCATTCCTTTAGTAACTTCTGTCTGTTTTGTATCTGCTCCGCTTGATTTAGCCTGTGGCATCATCTGGGTAAGCTCGATTGGTCTGCTTTCTCCAGATGTTTTGCTAGGCGGCATGGCTTTCATGGCTTCGGTCTGTTGCGTGTCTCCAATGCGCTTACTAGGCGGCATAGCTTTCATGGCTTCGGTCTGCTGCGTGTCTCCAATGCGCTTGCTAGGCGGCATGACTTTCATGGCTTCGGTCTGTTGCGTATCTCCACTGAGTTTAGGCTGCGACATAATTTGTGTAAGTTCAAGTTGTGGAGAAGTGCCTGTTTTAGTTGGTTGTTCTTGTGGCTCTTGTGGCTCTGATTTTTTTTCTACGGCAATTCGTATCGTCGTTGCACTGGTCAAATCAATCGGATTTGCACTGGCTCCTTGGAATTTCATGGCGATTAAAGTAATGTCATCATGCTGTTCTATATCGCCGACAAAAGTTAGAATATCCTTGAGTATATATTCAGTTAAGTCTTTCACAGACAATTCGTGGTATTTTTCAACCACTTTTTGCAGATTAGCCAGCTTAAACATATCATTGGCAGCATTTTTGGCTTCTGTAGCACCATCAGTAAAGAGAACTACCAAATCTCCTGGCTGATAATCTAGTTGTTTTTCTTGCAATAAACGTGAAAAATTGCGAAAATCCACGCCTAGGACAACACCGCCAGAACGGTAAGCATCGCAAATTCCTGTGCTGGCATGGTAATGCAGGATATGCTCATGACCTGCTGAAGAATATTTCAAAACTTTGCCATCCCAGTAGAACAGCAGCATACTTACAAATTTTCCAGAACCCGAAATATCTTGAAGTAAAAGTTTGGCACTTTGCAATAAAATTTCTTTAGGAGAACGATAGCTCAATGCAAGGCATCGCACAAATGATCTAAGCTCGCTCATAATTAAGCCGGCAGGTACGCCTTTGCCAGAAACATCTCCAATACAAATAAAAAAGCTGCTTTCCGAACCAATGACATCAAAATAATCTCCACCAATTTCTTTGGCACTTTTAGTAAGTCCATAGATGCTGAGGCCAGGAATATCTGGGAAACTTTTAGGCAGTAAACTACTTTGGATACGCGATGCTAATTGGAGTTCATGTTCCCAAGCTTGTTTTTGTTCTAGCTCGATCTGCAAACGGCGATTTTCTAAAGCAAAACCTACATGGTGCGCAAAGATGTCCATGAGCTCTGTGCCACGTGTCAAGAGGTGTTCACGATTTAAAAATAAAATACCCACAGACTGGCCTTGCACCCAGAGTGGTACAAATACGCCATCTTTCATGCGAATGATTTTTGTATCTTTAAGAGTTTCTTGATAGAATGTCCCTCTGCGAGCGTATTCTTGCTGAAATTGTTGGTCAGTTTGGAATGCCCCTGTCCCTGCGAGATATTTAGGTTCTTTGGATTTTTGATCCAATGTCATGATATATGTATCACTGCAGCCTGTTAAAATACGCAATTTTCGCAAGATAAGCTGGGCAAGCTCTAGTTCGCTTTGTTTTTTGAGTAAATCTGGAGAAGCCTCTAAGATTTGGCGAAGGCCTTCCATGGTAGCTTCATTTTTCGCCAAAGCTATTTCTTTTTCACGGTGGAGTACAAAAGAAGAGATAAGATGCGCAATCAATTGTTCCATTTGCTCAGGGCTAGAATCATTGAGGAAATAGAGCCATTCGCTAGGCGAAGTGAATAGTTCTGCTGGCTTGGTGACTGCTGTCGAGGCATCTCGTGCAATAGCCACAGCGCAAATTAAACTTGGAAATACTTCCTTTACCGATCGAATCACCGGCATCATATCGCTTCTGCTGCATTTTAGATCAAAAAAAGCTACAGCAATCAAACCACCTGTGCGATAAATTCTCCAGGCAATATCTGATGCATCATCTCCACCCAATGCAAGAATCAAATCGTATGGAATAACACGATCTGTAACTCTTAAATTGCGCTTTGTAATATATAAATTATCTACTGTTTGGCTAGTTCCGCCTTGGATCTCACAGTATCGGAGCAATTCTGTATATCGCCTCAACACAGTCTCATCATAATCCACACATAGCAAGACAGTATAGGATTGATTTTCAATTGGATTCACAGTTTCCCCTTGTCAGAATAAATGAACGAATTCCTTAACATTGGAGGATGGTGCTCGCCGCTCGCGTGGAAGCTCCAGGCGGACCCAAGATTTTTCGGACTGTTTGAATATCTTGAAGCGATTCTATGCGAAAGGAAGTATCTTGCCATAGAGCATACACGGCCGGCAATATTTCTGAAGGATGATCCTCTGCAATTAAATACTCAGGAATAATTTTTTTACCACAAATAATATTGGGCAAAGCAAAATATTTACACTTGAGCATCGAGGTTTTTTTTGCTACTATGCGATGCAAGTGCGTGACTCTATAAATGACTACCAATGGAGTGCCCAAAAGTGCTGTCTCCAAAGTAGCAGTGCCTGACGTGACCAACATCAGACGGCTATAATGAATTACATCATAAGTTTTGCCTAGAATAACAGTGAGCTGCGGTAATTTGCTTTTATCCGCAAATGCTTCCCAAATATGTTGGACTAAACTAGCATATTTATTGGATGCCAAGGCTAAGACTAAATGAGCAATTGGATAATCTTGTGCTAACCTCGAAGCTGTCCAGAGCATAACAGGCAAATTTTTTTTAATTTGAACTGTGCGACTTCCTGGCAAAAGCCCCAAAATAGGTCCATCTTGAAGCTGATGTTGAACTAAAAACTCAGGATCAGGCTTGAATTCTACAATTTTCTCCATGAGAGGATGGCCAACATATTGTACAGGGACATGCCCGTGATAAAAATCCACTTCAAAGGGAAAAATGACCAACATTTGGTCTATCCAACGCTGAATTTTCTTAATTCTCCAATGTCCCCATGCCCAAATTTGTGGAGTAACATAATAAATAGTACGAATCCCACGTGTTTTGGCATGTGTAGCAAGATAAAGGTTAAATCCTGGATAATCAATTAAAACCAGTGTATCTGGGCGTTCGCAATCAAAATAATCCAGGATCATTTCCAAAAAACGCATGACTTTGGGAATGCCTAAAATCACTGGGACAAAGCCCATCACAGAAAATTCACGGACTAAGTTATATAAAAAGACCATGCTTGTCTTGGCCATGCAATCGCCACCCATACCTGCGATTTTTACATTTGGATTTTGAGCCTGCAATGCTTGCACAAGCTGGGCACCATACACATCTCCTGAAGCATCTCCTGAAACAATGAAAATATGTTTCATAAAAATTTCGCATGAAAACTCCGCTCATTATGCATCTGTCAGGTGGCAACCTGCGTTTATTAGAAAATTTGCCTCTTAGAAATTGATTGTTACCTGGTGCAAATAGCACCAGGTAAAGATAATTATTGCTTTAGAACGGAGGGAAAGTGCGGCCTCACTTAAATAAAATCTGTTACAATGAAAATTGTTGATTCTAACGGATTTTTGGGAGCCACTATGTCATCTGTTACAATGAAAATTGTTGATTCTAACGGATTTTTGGGAGCCACTATGTCAGTTGACGGCTGTTCTAAATCGCCATTTTTCTAAACCAGGCTAAAATAAACGAGAAAATCATACAAAATCCTAAGAGATTTTCCAAAATTAGGATTGCATGTACGATGCTAAATGGTTCGTCTTGAGGGAACCATTGAAGCGATTCAACGCCTGTGGGCAAGAAAGCCATAAGACTTGTGCAGCAATTTTGGAGATATGGCTCCAATGTTTGTAATTTAGTAAGTTTGAGCTGTATGGGCTGGTCTGGAACAGAATATTGAAAATGCTCGAGACAGCTATATCCAAAAGCAAACAAGAGCAAAAAAAAGATGGAAAGAGCGATGATGTTCATTGGTTTGGTGCCATAGCCAGTGCCTAAATCACCAAGAATATAACTAAAAAATTTATTGATCATCTTCCATGGCTGCATGAGAGAAAGCTTCGTTTGTTTGCGTTTGAAACGACATGCTTCATAGTGTGCCCAATCTTTTGCGTCATAATCTCCTTGGAGAGCAAAAGTATGTTTGAGTATTTCATATTCTTGATGTGCTGATGCAAAATCTCCCTCTTTAACAGCTAATAAACGATGTTCAAGCTGTGCTTTGTTCCAAAACACCTGCTGAGCGCTAAGACCTACAAATGAAATAGTTCCTAGAAATTTAGTTTCTCGTAAATCCAATTTTTGAAACCAAATAGATCTGCAAAGGTTTAATTGCTGTTTAAATTCATTTTCAAAAATAGTGGCACTTCCATAAATCATTGCTTCTTGAAAATTGGTAGAACCGCAAAAACTGTTTTTCAACAACCTCAAATTTTGCAAGCTAATGCCTGAAAAATCAGCAATAGCATTGAATGTCAGTTCTTCTAAGCAAAATACAGCATCACTGATTGTTTTTGCAAAAGACGTATCTTGGAAGAAATCACTTCTTCGAATGGATACATCTTCCATAAAATAAGCTTTTTGGAAGTTGAGTGTGCCTTGAAAAATGCAGCCTAAAAAAGAAATGGTGCCAGATGCCTCCATACCATTGAAATTGCTGCTTTTTTCAAAATTGCAAGATAACATTTCCAGTTTTCGACGAAATTTAGATTTCACTAGATGAATGCGCAAGGCTTGCAGCGAGGATAATAAGCAAACATCCTCAAACAAGCAATTTTCCCAATAAATTCCTTCTTGTGACTTTGAACTTGCAATGCTCACTGGACCGTGAAATAAACAATTTTGTGCTTGAATCCCATTCAATTGGCATGCTGTGATGATCATTCCATTTTCCAGTTCAGCATCGTTCAACTGAATCATACTAGAACATTTAGAATCTGATATACTTAATTTTGCAATTTTACTCTGCTGGAATAAGATGTTGCCGAGCATGGTGACCTTTTTTAGGTGCAATTGCTCGTGGAAAATAGCAGGATGTTCGCGTGTCAAACGAAATTCTTTTGAGATGGTAACATTTTCTAAAATTACTGCAGCATGAAATTCTGCACCATCTGTAATAATCTGTTCAATCACACAATTTTCAATGCGTACAGGCTTTGTAAAAATTAAATTTGATAAATTTAATATCCCCAATGTAGCTTGTGTGAGTGGTTTCCCATCGAGTAACAAAGAAACCATTTCATCAGCATCTTTACTTCCAATTGCATTTTTGGGTTTTGATGGACTCAATTTTTTTAACATTCCTTTGTCTAATACAGTGGTCAATGTATTCGGAAATGCTTCATCTTTAGTTTCTGTATCTGCACTGCTTGTAGCAGATGTTGCTTCTGCTTGAGAAGAAGCGACAGGCTGAGTGGGTGTAGAAACTTTGTCTATAGAGGCTTGTAAGCTATGGGAAGCTGGTGGCACAATTTTAGGCAATGCAGTGGGTGTCGGAGCAAGACGCGCTTCAGATGAGCTAGCAACGGGTTGAGTTGAAGGTATGTTTGTTCCTGGGCTTGTTCCCGGTGTTTGGAAGATATCTAAATCATCCGTTACATTGCGTTGTTCTTTTGGCGCAGGTTCAGAAATTTCTAAATCATGTTGAGTTGGAGTATCATTTTCGGACATTTTTTTATTATGAATTTCTTCTATACGCCTTAGCTTGTCAGCCAAAGAAATAGGCATATCTGGTTCTTCTGGATTTGATGGTGATTCTTCTGCAGCATGCTCGGATTCTATGGGTTGAGAAGACAGTGGATGAAGCTCTGTAGGTGCTTCAGCAAAATTAGTCTGAGGTGGTACTTCAATCATTCCGATGTGGCTGCTATCTGAACCGATGTGGCTATCTGAACCGATGTGGCTGCTATCTGAAGATGTTACTGCCTGCATGTTTTCATGATCTTGGGATTGTTCTTGCGCAGATGGTGAAACTTCGCTTTGTGCTAAATCCAATGTAATCTCTGGAGGAATTGGAATACGCTCTGTAGGAGCACCAACAGAAAATGGAATCTGTGACTGAATGGAGATACGCTCTGTTTCAATAGAGTTTGTTAAAGATGGCATTTGAAATTTAGCTGGTTGCTCTAAAACAATGGATGTAGGCAATGGAGTTGGAGTGCTTGCTTCAGAAGACAGCGGTTCCACAGGCAAAGGCCCAATAGTAGGTGCAGGTAGTGGTGCTATCACAAGAGGTGCCACAGTAGAGGTTGGTACGGAGGGTGATACAACTTCTGTAGGCAACAACGATGCTGTGGCTGGCGGCGACGAGACTGAGGATGCTGCAGGTAAGGCCTCTGTCGTACCTGTTTTTGGTTCTTCCTTCAATTCCATAGTACCTTTTTTTAATAGTTTTTGGGATAGGCGACCTGTGATTTTTACACTATCATGTGTATCTGCGCTTTCTGTTTTAGCCTTGAGCTTTTTTAAAAGTGCAACATTTTTAGGAAGCTTTTGGGACGAGCTGACCATTTGGGTCTGGATTTTCTGTTGCATTTTATTGATTATCAAATCAAAAGTTTTTTGTAAGCCTTCCCCTTGAGTTGCAATGCAGACAACTGCATCTGCATGAAGTGGATTGAGAAGATATTCTAATTCTTTGGGAGCCACGGCATCTGACAAATCCTGTTGATTCCATTGAAACACTAATGGTGTATCGTTTAAAGCAGTGCCATTTTCTTGCAAAATTCTTTCTAACAGATGGAGTGCTTCGGTATTATATTGCTGAGAACTTTCCTTGCTATCTATCACCACAACCAATCCATCCATATTTTGAAGATGCTCTTTGACCCAAGTGTGATGCAGTAAATCTGGGCTAATCACATAAACCAGACACTTTACTTTGAGCCCAGGCATAGGCAAAAATTCGTCACCTGGATAATATTCAAAGCCACACAACTGTTCAGATATAGAACTTGCTTCAAAGAATTTGCTTTTGGAAAAAGGTAAATTTTCATAAAGCCAATGTATATTTGTCTTCTTACCTGCCCCAGCAATCCCGTAATATATAATGCGGAGGACGACTTCACGGCTTGCGAGATTGGTTTGTACCATAAAATTTCCTCTTTTGCACAAGCTCTTTCATTGCTATTTTGCGGAGCCAAGAACCTTCTTTTTTATTAGTAACTATCCAAGTTGCTAGTTGAAGATTTTTTGATTCTAACGGATTTTTGGGAGATTATGTCATCTGACAACTCTTTACAATGACGAGTCAACTAGCAACTAGGTAAGCTTATTACTCAGTTTCTTTTTCTTCTTTAGGTTTTTTACTATCCTTTGGCTCTTGGTATTTAGTTTCTTCTTTTCCTTTTTCATCTAAATAAATAATGGCAGCAGTAGGATATTTGATTTTACTTTTTTCAATCCTATACAGCGGCTTATTATCCGGCCCCAATTCTGGCTGTTTTGTTTCAGGATTAATGATCATAATATGCTTTGTAATTTCCATTTCTTGGATTGCCTTGGAATTTACAGATACAAGTTTCCAGCCAGGGCTAAAATCAACCATGCGTTTCAATTCTTTAACATATACTTTACGTTCAATTTTTTGGCCTTTTTTGAGATATAAAGAAATGGTACGCCAATCGCCCTTTTCCCATTTGGACAATTCCAAAAATGCAGTATCTTCGGAAACACCTAGCAATTTCATACGGTAAGATGGCAAAATTGTGCCTTTTTGCTCAGGGGTATATTGGCTTACTACCACTTTTTTAGCATCAAAATCCACTAACTTGCCGCCTTGTGCCTCTGTGTTTAAGGTATACGAACGGAGTGCATAAAGATAGTCAATTTTAGATTCTACTTTTGTATCCTCGTAAGTGGTAGTTGTCACTCCTTCCAATGGAATGATTTCTTCCTGATCCTTGCCGTCAGCATTCCAACGTTTTTGCAGGTGATATCCAGCAATATCTGTTAATTTTTTTTCTTTTCCTGCAGCATCTAATGGAGCCTCGGGTGCATCCCAAGACAATGTAATCTTTTCCCGATCTACTTGGATGGTTACATTTTTCGGCATAGCAATCCATTGCTGAGTTGGAGGAAATGCTTCTTTGAACTTAATCTGCATTTCTTCGTAGAAATATTCTTGCCCCATTCGGGTATAAATGGCGATTTCTTGCGGATAAACATCTTCTAAGATAGCCCGATTGACACGGATGATTTCTTCATTTGGGGTATTGATTAGTTTTTTAGTTTCAGGCCGTAGCGTTATTTTTCCAAAATGTTCTTTTGCCTTTTCTACATCATAAAGAGGTGTCTTCATTAAATAAAAATTTAACTCTTGGAGAAGCTTGGCAAAAAATGTTTCAGAAAGCGGTTCCTCAGATTTATATGCCAAAAGCTGCTGTTGAGTATCTTTCGAAATCCCTTGCTGAAGCAAGGCAGAAATTGGGTCTGGTGCATCGCGTAATTTGGTCAACCATGCAGCTTTTTCTTTGATGTCCTGATCTTTCAAAAATGGTGTGTTTGCAAGACGGATAGGATTCCAATTTTGCGCGATTTTTTCTTTGTAATTTGGCAATTCTGTTGTTGCAGGCTTATTTTCAGCTACAGCCGCTTGGAGTGCTTTCCAAGATTTCTCAAGATTAGCCTGCATTGTTTGGATTTTAGAGTCTCCACTGAAAATAAAAACTAGCAAAATAAAAATAATGGAGACACCTAGCAAAATCCAATGGCCAAACTCCACTCCAATTTTTTTAATATCAATATGTTCCATAATAATTTTCTCCAGAAGAAGCTAGCTTTACTCAATGATGTTTATTGTAGCAAGAGCCTATTGAATATCAATAAAAATTTTAAGATCAGCACTATTGAAGCGCATAGAAATATTCTAAGCGATCTAAGAAAAGATTCAAGACACGATTAGCATCAGCATCACTAAATACAACTCTCGATGTATAGTAATATACTAAAGCAACAGATTTTAGCGTGCCGAGGTTTGCCTGGCAAAATTGTGAACGGCTTGCTGCTGTGAATTGGCCATTCGCCTGCATGACTAATCCCAATTTGCTGGAATATTCTTGAATGAGCTTGGCTCTTGAGTTAGGATCATGCCAAGACTGATAATACCCTCTGCAGATTTCCACAATTGGAAATTTGTATGTCTCTGTCCCATAAGGAGCGGACAAGGCGCAAATGTGAAAGGCTGCGATATTCGCTCTTAAATCCACATCACCTGCATAAAGTTGAAATGCACGATCTACCGGTATCTGTTGCTTGTATGCTTCAGCCAAAGCACTTGCTATATCTCCAAGCCAAGTGCAAAGATCAGAATTTCCCGATGTTTCACGAACTTCACCAGTTGCGCGAGAAGGATGGAAATAACTATCTAGCCCAGCAAGGGCATGCTTAAAATCTTCAGGTTGGCCAAGAATAATAATTTCGCCTTTATATTTCTTTTGAAAATCTAAGGAAATGGGGTCATTTGGCTTTATATATTTTTTTGCATCAGGGATTAGCAAATCCCATCTAAACCCATCATAAAATAATTTGCGAATACGACTGATGGCTGGTTTACAGTTAGTATCTGTGATTTGAACATTTTGAAGATATACTTTTTCAAGATCACTCCAAAAAACATTTTCATCTGCTATGGCCCAAGAGAGTAGAATGATGCAAACAAGCAATATTTTTCCCATGAGATTTCCCTCCTGCATTTTTTTCAAATTTGAAGCATCATAAAATTGCTTAGAAATTACCTCGATTTGCGGAATTTGTCAACAAATTTCTGGCAAAATTATTCTTAAAGCAATTGCATTTTTGTCAACGCATGATAACGATCCGTAGCCGCTGGCTTTATGCCAGCGCGCATAATATAATGCAAAACATAATGTTATGCGCAGCCGTAAAGGCTGCGACTACAGGATTGTGCTATGCGTAGGCATCTGGCTTAGCTTAATACTTATCTCAGACATCCAATTAGTCTTCTGGATGTTTTGCTGCCAGGCCTTCCAAAAAGTCTCTTGTTTCTTGATCACCAAAATCGAGGGCAATGGAATGGTCGAGTAGCCAACCATGCAAAAATGTCTCTTCTGCTTCATCATGGCGTTGTGCTTTAAATAAGCATGCCGCAAGCCGTGCATAAGCTGCATGGCGAAGTTCTGTGTCTTCAATTCCTTGGGACAATGCTTTTTTATACATTTCCAAGCCTTCCATAAATTTGGATTGAGCAATAAAAGCCTGGTTGCCTTCTTTAAAAGAAGCATGTCCTGCATTGGCAGAAGAAACCACAAAATCTTTGGCTTGCACTAGCTTTTTTACATTTTCATAGCTTCGGCTTTTGAGCCATGCTGAAATTTGCCAATTTTCTGGGAATTCAATCGTGCGATCCCCCCTGTATTGAAATGCTCGAACAGCCATAGCTTTGGCTTTTTCAGGATTGTCTTCCCAATAGTACGCGACTGCTCCTACAACTGCAACCATCATCAATCGGTCGGGCGTGTTAGCATCTGTGGGAGGCATAGCATTTAGCAATTCTTCAGCTTTTACAGGCAAGTTTGCTGATGTATTTTCAATGCTGCCTGCTAAATTCATAAAGTCATCGTATTCTTTTGCCCAATTTAGGGTAGGGGCTGTTGGATATTCTGCGGTTAAAGAAGAGCTCTCAATAGGTTGTGCTGGGATAGAGTCTTGTAATACTGGTTCAGGTGGTTTAGGTGCTGTTGCTGGTGCTGGGTCTTCATTGCCATTGCTACTGCAGCTTAAGCAAAACAAAAAAACAATCAAACAATACATAAAAATTTTTATGGAACTTTGCTGTATGACCATGTTCTTTCTATCCTGTTAATAAAGATTTTGATCTTTGTATTTTCTTGATCAAATTGTACTTTATTGGTGCGTGGCACCACTGGCCCGCGTTTGAGATCACCCTTAGAATCAATAAAAACACTGGTAAAAGTCAACGTCACATTATAAGCCCCTGGCCTAATTTGTACGATTGCAGAATTTCCCTTATTGAGGGTAATTGGTTGCCCTTCAATCGTCATTTTGAGGTCATTGTCCGCATAATCAACACTCACTTCGTATGTTCTTTGCTCGAGGATTGCGCCAGCCATTTCCGAAGTTTGCACATCAGTCTGGGGTACCACAACAGGATTTGCTGGCGATGTCGTTAAAGGTTCCCTTGGCTTGGCTTCTACAATGGATATATCTGAGCTTACTTGATGAGATCTTTCTCGGATTTGATAAACGATCCAAAAAATAAGAGGGAGCACTAAAATCAAAACCAAAAGCCATAGATTTAGCTTAGCAGTAGAAAATTCATCTTCATCGTCTTCTTGTAATGTAACTGTTTCTGCTGCTTTAACATCTGCTTTTTCATCCAAATCCAATGCCTTTATCCAATCCCGGGGTTCTGGGCATTCTTCATAGGTTGTACTGCGAAAAACTCTTTCCAAAAGGTCTTGCAAATCTGTGGAAAATGCGGCCAAGCTCTCGAATATTTTTTCAAATGTTTCAGACTGAGAATTCCTGAACATGTCTTGGCTAAATAATGATCCATCATGGTATGAAGAGCTATTATGCCCCAAAGTCAGCAGTTCTGTAATCAAAATAGCAAGAGAAAAACGGTCTGCCTTAGCCTGCCAGGTCTTTCGGATATCCCATTTCCCGGATTTGTCCATAGCCCATGGTGCAATATATCCTTCGGTCCCAATAGGCAAGGTCTTTTGGAAATAAAGAGATCCATGAAAAATACTATCCCAGTCCGCTAAATAAATAATATATTCGCGACGATCTAATAAAAGATTTTGCTGACAAAGATCTCGATGAGCGCATCCATTGTCTTCAAGTGCTTCTACTGCTTCGGCTAAGCACCGAGCAAATGATAAACGTTGATTGACTGTTAACTCCAATGTCCCTTTGCGTAACTCTTGGGCAATACGATGCCAGGTAGCGCCAGGGAGTTTTGGCATCAACACAGCATCTTCAACCCATTTTAATAAATCATTAGGACAATATGTTCCTTCTTCAAATCGAACATCTTTAGCTGTTAAAAGCGCGCGCTTGAGCCCGGCAGTAAATGGCATTCCAGTTGGCAATAGATTTCGAATGCTATGTAAGTACGCTCTTTCTGGGAGCATAGTGGGATGAAATCTTTTTAATATCCACTGTCGCTGATTTGCGACTTGTAATAGGTGGTAACACAATCCTTGCTTACCTTCTTCAGACCAGGCAATATTGGGATACTTGGGATGTGGTTGAGGCACAATACGCCCACCACGGATGACAGAAGGAAGTCCAGATTGCAGCCATACATTAGCAATATCCACAACGACAGCTCCTTTCTATGGATTTTGAGTCCAAAATTGCCAATAGCAGATTGATTTTGCTAATTGTACCTCAATAAAACAGAATTGACAAGAAAAATAGGCTTTTGGTATAATACAAAGAACTAATGCAATTTGCTAGCAACTTAGGTGCATTTTACAAAAAATTCTTGCTTTATTGCAGTGTTTGTCCTATAATTTTATCAAAAGGTATACCATTGCAGCCTTTGCCAAGCCGCTAAGCATGATAATCCAAAGATATATCTATCTATTTGTTCATCGCAACCTGGGTAGAGGGATAGTTAGAATGCAATTGGAACAAAAAATAAAAGATTTAGAATTTTTATTACGAAGAGAAAAAATAGAAAATAAGACAAAAAT
>JAKLHB010000077.1 GCA_022710345.1 Planctomycetota bacterium | reverse complement strand
GGTTATGATGTAAAACTTGGCAATATGGGACTGTGCGACCACATCGCTTATATGCCCCAAAGATTTGGGCTCTACGAAGACCTTTCTGTCTTGGAGAATATCTATTTTTATGCAGACCTTTTCGACATGGAACGCGGAGCTGCTCTCAATGCCAGGATCGAAGAGCTCCTTGATTTCTGCCGCATGACACCATTCAAGAGCCGCCTTGCTGGCAAATTATCCGGAGGCATGAAACAAAAGCTGGGGCTTACCTGTGCATTGATCCACACACCCCAACTTCTGTTTTTGGATGAGCCTACAAACGGTGTAGATCCTGTATCCCGACGTGAGTTTTGGAAAATATTGCAACGTATGATTGCGCATGGGGTTACTATTTTCGTTTCCACGACATATTTGGATGAAGCGGAGCGATGCCGCCGCGTTGCTTTTCTCAACAAAGGCAAAATCACCAAAATAGATACCCCGCAAAATCTCAAAAGACATTCGCAAAATAAAATGTGGCTTCTGGATGTGGAGGATAAGTTCAAGACCTTGGAAATATTGCAAAATGCTACGTTCATCGGATCTTCATTTATCATGGGAAATTCGATCCACATTTTTACTGGTTTTGATATGGATAGGGAAACATTGGATTGCCAAATATCTGGCTTATTGAATGAAAAAAAGATCACTATTCGAGTCCTGGAAGAGATCGCTCCCAGTCTGGAAGATATTTTTATTGAAGAGACACGGAGGTAACATGGCAGAAATCGCTGTTTCCGTAAAGAATCTCTATAAAATTTTTGGCACTTTTCATGCCGTGGACGACATATCTTTCAATGTGCCTAGCGGCTGCATTTTTGGCTTTCTGGGGCCGAATGGTGCTGGCAAGTCAACAACCATCAAAATGTTATGCGGCCTTCTTAAGCCATCATCCGGAAGCGGACGGGTTGGGAAATACGACATTATGAAAGATTCCGAAGAAATAAAGAAAAACATCGGCTACATGTCCCAGAAGTTCTCACTGTATGACGACCTAAGCGTGATCGAAAATTTGCAATTTTTTGGGACCATGTACAATCTAAGAGGCGCTGTTTTGGAAGAACGTGTGGAAACGGCTTTAAAGCTTGCAGAGCTTAGCGATAGCCGACACATCCTCACCCAGATTTTGCCAGGTGGCATCAAACAAAGGCTGGCTTTGGGATGTGCCATTTTACATAAGCCACAATTCCTTTTCCTGGATGAACCAACATCAGGCGTAGATCCTATGTCCCGACGCAATTTCTGGAGTATCATCCATGACTTTGCAAGGATTGGAATTACAGTATTCGTGACCACACACTACATGGAAGAAGCCGAATATTGCGACTATCTTGTGCTGATCTATCGAGGCAAAATAGTCGTTGAAGGAACTCCGGCTGAATTGAAATCTTCCAAACTCCAAACTAATATTTACAGACTGAACTGCACTGCTCCGTCTTTGTTATATGAAAAACTGGAAGCAAGCCAAAAGTTTTCCGAAGTGAATTTGTTTGGAGATGCTGTGCACATTGTTTCCCCTGACGATATTGCTGGGGTGCAAAAGGCGATTTCGGACATTGCTGACTATGAAAAAATTGAGATCGTCAACCTACAAAAGATACTTCCATCACTCGAAGACATCTTTGTCCTGGCCATTGCGGAGGCGAATAAAAGATGAAATTCAAACGTTTATGGGCCATGTCAAAAAAAGAGTTCCTGCATATCATCCGAGATATGCGCAGTCTTACGGCATCGGTGCTCATTCCCATCACGCTCCTTGTCTTGTTTGGTTGGGCACTCAATTTTGATGTGGACAAGATTGAAACTGTGATTTGCGACCTTGACCATTCTTATAAAAGCAGGGACATAACCTCCCACATTGCCCAGAGCCGCTATTTCAAAGTGATCGCTTATGCTGAAAGCACCAAGGAAATTGAGAAACACATCATGTTCGGCCGGGCTGTGCTAGGAATCACGATCCCACACAATTTTGAAAAAATGCTAGCGCAAGGCTTTTCCCCAGTAGTCGGCCTGATCATTGACGGATCCGATTCCAACAAGGCCAACATCGGCCGCGGCTATATCCTGGCCATGATGAATACGTTTTCTTCCGAGGTATTCCAAGAAAAAATGACAGAAACAGGCATCAAGAAAGTCAAAATGCCTGTGGAGGTAAGGCAGCGAGTCCTGTTCAATCCAGAGCTAGAGAGCAAAAATTATATTGTGCCAGGCCTCATTGCCGTGATTATGGCTGTTATTGCGGCCATGCTTACGTCCCTGACCATAGCCCGTGAATGGGAACGCGGAAGCATGGAGCAACTCATCTCTACCCCAATCCGTGGTCCGGAGTTGATTTTAGGAAAGCTTCTGCCTTATGTTCTAATCGGATATGTGGACATCGCGATCTCTATGGGAATGGGAATTTTTGTCTTCAAAGTGCCTTTTCATGGATCATGGCTAGTTTTCTTCATCATCTCGACCATTTTTTTGATCGGTGCGCTTTCCATGGGACTCTTTATTTCTGTAGTTGCCAAGAACCAGCTCGTGGCCAACCAGATTTCCATGCTACTGGCATTTTTGCCTGCATTCCTTTTGTCCGGCTTTGTCTTTTCTATTGCCAATATGCCATTGCCCCTCCAGATCGTTTCACGTCTTTTCCCCGCCACCTACTATGTCAAGATTGTCAAAGGCATATTTTTAAAAGGGATTGGCTGGGAAATTTTATGGTATGACATGCTGCTTCTAGTCGTTTACTGTCTGGTGCTCTTTTTGCTTGCAACGTTGAAATTCAAGAAAAGGCTAGGCTAACCATGGTCTCTATCTACAAGGTCATGCAAATTTTCAAGAAAGAAATATTCCAGATCCTGCGAGATCCTAAATTGCGCGTATTGCTTTTCATGCCGCCTATCATTCAGCTCATTATTTTTGGCTATGCCGTCAATATGGATATAGAAAATATCAAGACCGCCATAGTTGATCTAGACAACTCCGTTTACTCCCGTGATTTCATCACCTATTTGGAATTCAACAAATATTTCATCATCGAGAAGAAGTATGACAAAGCCACCGATATAGTAGCTGCCATAGACAGAGGGGAAATCATCTGCGGCATAGTGATTGAAAAAGATTTCATGAAAAATATCGAAACCGGCCAGACTGCATTGGTGCAGGCACTCCACGACGGCACGGACTCCAATACAGCGACTATGGTGGTCAGTTACATCAATTACATTGCCTTTTCGTATATCAAAAATATACAAACCGATCGGCTGCGCAAACTCAATGCAAAGCTGATCACCACTGGCGCGCCTCCCATCAAAATCAGCTCCATCCTTGTCGAGTCTCGCAATTGGTTCAATGAAACTCTGGAATCCAAGAACTTTTTCGTTCCAGGCGTGATGGGCACGATCATGATGCTCATCACCCTAATGCTCACGTCAATGGCTATTGTGAGAGAAAAAGAGATCGGCACAATGGAACAACTCATGGTGACCCCGGTCACATCCATAGAAATCATCCTGGGCAAAACTCTGCCATTCCTTTTGGTCGGCTTTGTCCAAGCAGGCCTGATCCTTACCGTAGCCGTCTTTTGGTTTAAAATCGAAGTCAAAGGCAGCCTGTGTCTACTATTTTTAGGTGCCCTGATCTTCATAGTGAGCTGCCTTGGATTCGGCCTTTTTATTTCAACCATTTCTCGTACCCAACAACAGGCTATGCTTTCGACTACTTTTTTCTTTCTCCCAGCCATGACACTTTCAGGATTCATTTTTCCCATAGATAATATGCCTGCTGTGATCCAAATGTTCACCTATTTGATTCCGCTGCGCTATTTCCTGGTCATTATACGAGGTATCTTCCTCAAGGGAGTGGGCTGGGAAGTCCTATTCCCTCAGTATATAGCGCTTTCGGTGCTATCCATCTTTATTTTTACATTTGCAGTGTCAAGATTTCATAAAACCATAGATTAAAAAGCATTCTCCCAAAACTGCGTAACTGAAATTTTGCAACGTGGTCGCAATCCACTGGAAGATGCAAAAAAAGGAGGCACAATGGAAATAACAATCAGAAAAGCCATATCGCAAGAGATGAACGAAATTCGAAGTTTGTTTGCCGAATATGCCCAATCTCTAGATTTCGATCTCTGTTTTCAGAATTTTGAGACTGAATTGGCAAATCTTCCAGGAGAATACGCCCCACCTGAAGGATGTTTGCTCCTCGCCCGTTGCGATGAAGACTTAGCAGGATGCGTGGCCTTGAGAAAAATCAGCGAAAAAATTTGCGAAATGAAACGGCTCTATGTGCGCCCAGCATTTCGAAGCCAACACCTTGGGCATGCATTGGCCAAAAAACTGATCGAAATCGCCATCGAACTCAATTATACAAGCATGCGACTTGATACAGTCCCACAAATGAAAGAGGCAATCAGCCTTTACCGTAAACTTGGATTTCAAGAAATCGAACCTTACCGATACAACCCCATCCAAGGTGCTCTATTTTTTGAGCTTTCGTTGATCTAAAATAACTGAGTTGATCATCCGCACCACTTCTTGAAATTTCTTTGTGCAAAGCACTTTTTTAAGTCTTTGCACAAAGAGTAGTTAAAAATTTTCTTAAAAAAATTTTATTTTTTTCTTGCATTTGTCTGGTTCTTATTGATATAAAATGATCATTGCATCTTGAAATGCAATCGCCAATCCCTATCAAAATGAATTTGGTAAATAAAGGGATTAAAATAATTAAAATATTTAGTATAATATATATATCAATATAAGATATTTCAAAAACTTAGGCTACGCTAATCCCTCGAAGGGCTTCCCAAAAATGAATTTCAGTCAATAAAAAAATTTTATTATTTTTTATTTTGCTTTCTTTTAATTCTTAATTGAAATATATAGTATAACCTAAATACATGCTATAGTATTTTAATTACCTTCAATTTTTTATAATGAGACTTTGAAATTTCTTTTTCTTGATTGTGAGAAAAATATGGATTATCAAAGTGCATTATTTGATTACCGAACGATTGTATTGCCCAAGATGTACGAAGCCGGCTATCATCATTATCCTGCGAAGAGCCCGGAATATGGATATGCTGAACAATCTCTACTAGCGCATATCATGAATGGCATATATGGGTTCACGACCTTATGCAAGTATTTTGAACAAAAGCAAATGTATTCCGTGAACGAACAAGACTATCGCCGGTTTCTATGCCTCTACACCACCCATGATCTTCACAAACTCGTCCCCGGCATCCAAGGCACATTCGATATTCCCTTAGAGCGATACCAAGAAGAAATCACGAAACTAGACCTAGGAAAAATCGCGGCCACCACGCCTATCGAGCACCGCGCTGCTTCTGTCCATTCCAGCAGCAGCCAATCAGGGGATCGAAAGCAATGCCTATTGGAAAGCCACATTGACAAGCTATGCAATTGGGTTTACATTGCAGATGCACTGGCTTCCATGACCGACCCGGCAGAATATCGGCACAATGATCGAAATAGCTTAAAGAAAAAACTCGATGACCTTTCACCCAGTATTGCTCAAGACTGCGACTTTTATTACCACAAAATTTCCGAATACCGAGGTGTCTCCAGCAACCTATTGCATCAAGCGGTCTCTCAACAGTTGGCCGAATATCAGCTCAGTCCCTTACTTTATTTTCCACAAGGAACCCTATATTTAGGGCCCAAAAACATTCGTGTTCCTGCGGTTGAAGAATTATGCAAATTGATTTTTGCAAAATTTTCAGACATGATTTTGCATTCTGCTTTGAATCTCGATGAGCTAGGTGAAATTTATAATCCCAAAACAGGCAACTTTGAAGTCTATGCTTTTTTGTTTGCTGATTTAGCTGGTTTATTAGAACACCTTGCCACCAAGGCTATCAAAAATCTCAAGACAACCTTTGTTCAGGAAATTCTGGAAAAGCGTGTGGCCAAGCGGCATGATGATGGGCAGCCCAAGTACGGCTATACCACGTACGCAGAGTTCTATCAAAAGTATGGCATACAGGAAAGCGATGCCACGAATCCAGATTTTATGGAACCATGGCATGCAGCCAGCAAATTCATCGCAGGGGCCGATTCATTAGCTCGCGATTTTCATGAACCTGAAAAAGAACAGCGTTGGCCCTGGCTTGCCCAAATTTTAGGCGTGCCGCCAACTATTGCTCAAACCATGGTGGACAATCAAGGCAATTTTGCTGAACAAGATCACACAATTCCTTTGGCATATCATTTTTTGAAAAATCATCAATTCGGCACAAGACAAGATCGTAGTGCTTTGTCCATCCCTGTTGACGATATGATCGCTGAGTTGAAAAAGCTATGCCAAACCGCGTTGGAGCCATTTGTCACACAGGCCAAACAAAAAGCGTATGTCAATCAATCCTTGGATTGGACCCATGAGCAAGAACGATATCTCCAAGAAACCTTGCAATTCAATTTTTGCCAAAGGGCTGCACCAGATGACCCCTTGGAGGTGTATAGCAAAGAACGAAATCGTGCCCATAAAAGATACTGTGCGATCTGCAATCGAGTGATTAGCCCAGATATGGAAGCCTACACCATTAAATCCGAAATCTTTGAAAATGACCTGAAAACTTTTTCCAATCGTCTGTTACCTGCATTAAAGGTTAGTTCTTCCATGGTTTGGTGCACAATTTGTTACATGGAATTCATGCTGCGGAAAGTCACAGGGTTGGGCTATCCAGCAGGTGCAGATTCTGGAAAATCAGATCGTCTCTTCCTCTACCTATTGCCTGATTACTCGTTTAGTCCAGATTTTTTGGAAGACTGCACTAACATTTTTCAGCCATTCCAAAAGGGCACAGCATTAAAGCTACGACGCTATGGCAAAGACGATGACCCCACTTTGCCAGAAATCATTTGGGAAAATCAGCCCGTTTTCCAAAAATTGCGCCAAAAGGCCATGGAATTGTTTGACAAAGCAGCGCAGCGGATTCAAGACCTGGCCCAGGAATGGCAAAAACCGTATGTGGGCGAGCGAATTCACACAACCATGCGTATCCCACAGATGAACTACCAACTGCTGATCTTTGAGCATTCAGCCTATCAAAGCGCAAAGGAACCTATCAAGCGTACTGAATTATGGGCCAAAACATTGTATGCAGGCCTTATTTTGCAAAGCCTTCTCCATGTGCGCGTTTATATCTCAGAAAGGCCATACTTGCTCTTTGCCACGTCTCAAGATTTTCAAAGTACCATGTACCTGGATAGCCCACACCAATCCATGCGCGGTATTTTACCAGTCCCATGTTCTGAATTGCGCTTAAAACAACCCAATCAAGCATTGAATGAGACACAATTGAACCAGACACTGAGAACATTATCCGCAGTATGGCTGATCAACAATTGGATTGGAGACGCAGACAAAGCTGTGGCTTTAATTTTTCAAGAAATCAATCGCAACCCATTAGCAGGTGCGTCGTTTTATAAAAAATTCTTTCGTGATTCCACAAAAGGCATGGCAGACCCACTGTTTACCAGTGCTTGCCAATATTTATTAGATACATTTGGAGGACTTTTGATGAACCTAACACGAGCGTTAGCAGAAAAATCTATGGACATGTTTCTGCCAAATGCAAGCCTAGAGGGCAGAACATACCGCTATGAGCGTGTGTTTCGACTAGCCATAGATAGCCTCAAAAAAAACTCAAATCTTTCTCCAGAAGAAATGAAAGACCGTCTTGCTGGATATCTATTGCAAAGACTCGGCAAGTTACCACGGAATAATGGCAGAGTTTTTTTCAAAACACTGTCTCAAAATGCAATGGCTTATGCTTCCTTGATCGTGGATGAATTGTTTGTTGCTTCCTGTGGCTCTAGCCTTGCCCAACTAAACCGGCAACTGAATCCATTGGCTGGTGGCATCTATTTCATCATAGATCAACAGGTCAATGAACGTTGGGCAAGCGTAAAAGCCAAACCGCAAACCGATGAAGAAGGCGAAGATCAACAATTAGGAGAAAATGTATGATGCTTCCTCAATTTTTAAAGGATTGGCCGCTATTTCAAGATCAGGCTTATGCCCATTATTTGATGGACGCGATCCCTAAGTTGCGCCAAGGCAAATTCGTACAAATTTTTATCATTCGCGAAACTAAATCCCATGCCATTTTTACAACCGAAGGTCAGATACTAGATACCGAGCGCCTTCAGTCCGGCTTGGCCAACAAGCAGCCCATAGACCGCGTGCTGCTGTTTAAAAGAAAACAGATTGCACCCGAGAGAAGGACTGGCAAAGCCTTACTTCGCCAATATCACGAAACCGATTGCCAATTGATGCACGAAGATACCTGCGGCAAATGCCCTGACTGCTTTCTCTATGGCTTTGCTGCTGTGAAAGGCGAAGGCTCTCAAAAGGCACGGATCATGACGGATTCTGGATTTAGCATTCGTTCGTATGGAACAATACAGAAAAATATCACGCTCAATGCCATAGCAGAAACAACCGCTGGCGGCGTTGCTGGGAGTGCTTTTGCAGAAAAAGATCACTTGATTCCCCAAGTCTTTTTCCCAACCGTGGAAACCCTGGTGGATGTCACAGCATCCGAATTCTTGTATGTCCTAGGCAATATCCTCAAAACCACCCGGTATGGAGCAGAGAGCAATCGCACAGGCTTTGTGCGCAACCATATTTGCGGGATTTTCTTTGCTGATGTGGAACTCTTCTCCAATTTGGAATTGACCCAAAGCTTCTACGACCTTTTGCAAGAAAAGTTAGACAAAGGCGATCTATGCCTAGATGATCTCAAAGCCAATTATTCAAAAGCCTTGGATACATTCCTAAAAAGAGCATCCGGAATCGTGGAACGATTGGAAGGCCAACGATTGGAAGAATTCCTGGGCAAGGTCATTGCACTGTATCAAAATAAGCCGCAAGTGGATGAATTGTTCAAACAACTTTGGGCTGATGCTGCTCAATATGAGCAAATCACAAAAGAAGCCAAGCCTGAGAAAAAATCCAAACCGAAGAAATCCAGCAAAAAGGACGAGTAGGAGGCAGGTATGCATATCCTCCGCTTAAAACTGATATTGCAGGATTACTTATTTTTTGCCACCACAGAACGAGGCAAGGTCTTTGAAACAGGCAGATTCATCCATAACTACGCGCTCACTTATGCGCTAGGCATGGCCTGCTCTGACTATTTCAACCCAATTTCCCAAGCCCATTATAAACAAGACCTAGAACCCCTGAATCAACGCGGCATCTATGTCACACCTGGCCAATGTATCAAAGGCGAATACGCATTGCACCAATTCAATACCTTGCCCGAAACCTATAACATGGTCAAAGAGCAAAGCGTTGGCTATCCAGAATGGGGATTTATCAAAGTGCTCAAACCTGGCTCTTGCTTTTATGCATATCTCATCAGCCAATCAGAACAGCCCAAAATTCCGTCTTTCATTCGCCTTGGCAAATTCATGAGCAAAACCCTGGTCGTGGCTGAAGCTCCAGAACATATCACTATGCCAAGTACGGAAACAGATCATATCGCCGAGTCATTGCTCAATGTGCGCGACCTTGCTCAATTGCCGACCCAGTATGACCTCATTGCCAATGCATTGCCCACACGCCTTTTGTACAATGCCCATTTCCCAAAAACACGCGGCATCACCGCTATCTTTCCGAATGGGCTCAGCCAAAATAAAGCAGAAAAAGAAGTCTGGTTGCCATATCCAATGCAATATCTAATCGCTTGTTGACGGGTTAAAACCCGCTAGACTTTAACCTGGCGGGTTTCCCATTTTTTTGAATCTGCAGTTTTGCAAAAAAGATGTATCATCTATATTTTTTCTTTAGCATAGGACCATAGTATGCTACTTCATCTATCTGAAGTTCGTTATTCCTGTGTTTCCAAGCCATTTTTAGATGGGATTCAACCTTACGAACACCAAGTGCAAACATTGGAAGCTGTGGAACAAGCCATTGCCAATCGAGCCACAACCTGCATCTTCAACACCAGCATCACAGGCGGCGGCAAAACCCTAGCTGCGTATGCGTATTCTATCTTGCATCAAAATTCAGATTATGGCAAGGTCATCGGCATTTATCCCACCAATGAACTGATCCGAGACCAAAAGCAAACTTTAGAAAAACATTGGGGCCCAAATACATTGTTTGAAATCACCAGTGAAGAAATTCAGCAATTGCGAGAAGAATTTAATCTACGAAATAGTCCAGAGGTATTAGAAAGATTTATGATCCATTGGGGCAAAGCAATTCTCACAAACCCGGATATTCTTTACATGCTCATGTTCCAGACCTATCCTCAAGTCCAAGGATTCACCAATCATGTATTCGAAGCCTTAATGGAACAATTCCCTGTGTTTGTTTTTGACGAATTTCATCTTTATGATGTCAAGCAGCTTGGCGCAATTGCATTCATGGTGGGCATGACAAAATACCTAGCCTCTCACAATCCACACGTCTTTATTTTTTCCTCAGCAACACCCCAAGAAGATTTTCAAAAATATATTCAAACCCTAAGCATTCCCATTGTTCACATCCAAGCTAATCCATCCCCAACAGGTCGAGTCGTGGTAGAGCCAATCACACTTGAATTAATCGAGGCTGATTTAGACAGTTGGGAAGGATTGGAAAACATGCAGAAGAATGAAGCGGCCACGCTAAAACCCTATTTACAGCAATATCCCCAAGCCCGTGGTGTGATTCTTCTGGATTCTCTCTATGATGCCAAATCATACGCGCAGGAATTATCCGAAACCTACGATGTGGGCGAAGTTCACGGATTTATAGATGCCACAGACAGCAGCTACAGCCTGGAAAAGCAGATCACAGTCGGAACCTCGGCCATTGAAGTTGGCATAGACTTTGTCGGCAAAAAAGCCAAAGACTTCCTTTGCTTTGAAGCCCGATCCTCTAGCCAATTTCTTCAACGATTGGGCCGCCTTGGCCGGCGAGGTCGCAATCTTCCTTTGGAAAAAGAGCCATACAATTATGCAGTGGCGTATATCCCTAAGTATGTGCATAAATATCTCGAGGAACAGCAGGTAGAACAATGCACAAAACGCACGGATTTTGGCCAATTGCTCCAAGATGCCTATATCCCGACCAACCAATTCAAAAACTATTTTGACCGATACGCGCCTGTAGAAGCCTGCTATGCTTTCAAACACATCCTTAGACATGAGCTAGAGCAAGAACCCACACGCCAAGCCCTCAAAAGCTTGGTCCAAACATTGTATGGAGTATCCTTAGAGACCACCCTAGAACATTGCAAAAAATTAGAACGAGAAAAGACATTAGCCGGCTTGCTCACGTTCCGAGGCGGAACAATCATGGAACACCTCATCTACGATAAAGACCAATACAAAAATATGAAGCCACTCATCACCTTCGAAGTCCCAATCCTAGACCTTTCCGATCAAAAAAAAGGCCGCAATCCCCTGCGCACCTATGATCTCATATTTGTCCTGCGTCGGACTGATTGCCAATTGGTCACTAAAGAACGATTTATGCAAGAAGTCAGCAGCATCCAACACCCTGAAAAACAAAAATTCCTCGATAAAATTGCCAAACAAAATCCCATTTGCTATGTGATTATCTCTAATCTCCTTGAGAAATCGCGCAAAGTTTGGTTTCGAGGAGAATACCAAAGTGATATTGGCAAGCCAAAAGTGAGGCGCATAGGCGGGTTGTCAATCTGCACAGAATCTTGTGTTCCTGTTCCAGGCATGAAAAAATTAAATGACGAGCTAGAAGAACGGGAAGCCATCTGCTGGATCAGCAAAGGAAATCCTTTTGACCTTGCCCACAAACGCCATTTGCCGCCTTTATTCAAGTTATATCCTTTGGAAATTGCCCGGAATAGCCTTATTTTGTCTGGTTACACCATTGCATTTGATCTCAATGCATTTTTTATGGATTCATTATTAGGCGAGCATTCTTCTGGAGCCCAAATTTACTAGACTAAATTCGCTCGTGGCTATCTCAAAACAGCCATTTGCTTGGGCCACGAGCCATCCCCGATTGGCCTAAAACCTATAGATCGCACCATAAATCATTGAAACGAATTTTCCTGATTTTTGTCGGGTTCGAAAATCGCCCCGTTACAAACCATAAATCATTGAAACGAATTTCCCGGATTTAATCTTGTACCTTGATAAAAAACCATAGATCGAGCCATAAAATAACCAAATTTTTTAGCGAAATCGCATTATCCGGCGTGAAGAATGTATGGCTATAGATCGAGCCATAACCATAAAATAACCAAATTTTTTTCTAAGGAGCATTCGAATGCCACACAGCTTGATTATCCATTTATTCCCACAACAAAACATGCCTGTCGAAAGCACCAAAGGCAATAAACTCCATGGATTACTGTTCAACCTCATCAGCCAACTCGACCCCCAAAAAGCAGCTATTTTACACAACGAGTCAGCTAAAGTATTCACCGCATCACACCTATTTTATCCACACGACCAGAATACCACTATATCAGCCGGCACCAATTGCCGTGTTCGTTACACATTGCTACAAGATGACCTACTTTCCTTATTTTATCAAGCATTCTTAGACCAACATCCCAAACTCCACCTGGACAATGTCGAGATTGCTGTCACCAATCTTCAAACTTCAGGAACCCCATTGGAATGGTCTTGCAGCCAGTCCTACGAAGCACTATATCAAAATGCCCCTGACCAACACGAAATCACGATCCGATTCTTTTCACCCACTGCTTTCAAAATAGGCAAAAAAAATTCCCTTTTCCCTTCCCCAGAGCGATTGTTCCAAAGCTGGCTAGATCGTTGGTGCTTGTTCTCAGGAATCCCTATTTCCTTGAATTTACCCGAGCTGACCAATGATTTTCTATATGTCGCCAAGTACGAATTGAAAACCCGATCCATCAAATACACCATGTCCCCATTTGTTGGATTCCTAGGAGAATGCACCTACCAGCTCTCCGATAAACTCCCAGAACAAACAGTCCGCGAACTCAATCTTTTGGCAAATTTCTCCTACTACTGTGGCACAGGCATCAAAACCACCATGGGAATGGGCCAAACCGCCTGCATCCACCAAGGCCAAGCCCCATCTTGGAAGGACTAAAGACATGGAACAAAACGAACTCAACTACGAGGAACCTACCGAAAAATCAAATATAGAAGATGATTGGATTCCTATTTCAGCACTTCAAGCATATTCCTATTGCCCTGCATCATGCTACTATATGCTCATCTCCTGTGAGTTTGCTGAAAATGCTTATACCGTTGCTGGCGAATTAGCACACCAGCGTGTTCATAGTGGAGAAGAAAGTATCTGTGATGATGTCCCACAACATCGAGCTGTACGTATCTTTTCATTCTCCCATCGAATCTCTGGAGTTGCAGATTTAGTTGAGGAAAAAGCTGGTATTTTTTATCCAGTGGAATACAAAGTAGGACACCAAACCCCTTGGAAAAGGGGCCACATACAGCTTTGCGCCCAAGCACTATGCCTAGAGGAAATCCAAAATACCTCAATTCCATACGGATATATGTTCTATGCTGCCAATCGCCGGCGGCAGCAAGTTATATTTGATGAAATGTTGCGCACGCAGACTATTACTATTATTACACAAGTGAAACAACTTTATCAACAAGCCCAAAAGCCAAATTCTCATTATTCTACAAAATGCCAGGGATGTAGTTTATACAATATTTGCCTGCCCAAAGAAACAGAAATGATTCAAAAATATTTTTTGAAACTTCCAAATACATGAAAAGGAGGAAAAGCCTATGCCCGATCCTGTGTATATTACGCAAGAAGGCGCATTGTTACGTAAAGAAGATGAGCGATTGAAATTAATCAAAGATAATGAAGTCCTCATGGATTGCCCATTGATCAAAATATCAGAAGTGATTTGCTTTGGCAGAGTAGGGATTTCCTCTTCAGCCCTGGCAGCCTTGATGGATCGGAACATTGGAATAGCTTACTTTACTCAACACGGCCATTTTATTGGCAAATTTCACCCTGCATTTTCCAAAAATGTCCTACTGCGATCCTTGCAATACCGCGCACATTTTGATTCACAAGCATCCCTTAAAATTGCAATTCAATTCGTAAAAGGCAAACTATCGAACTACAGAATCGTCTTGCGAAGAGCAGCACGAAATGCTGAAGAATCCAGATCAGAAGAAATTACCAAAGCAGCAAAGCAAATCATAGATATTGAAAACAAGCTAGACCATGCGGAAAATATAGCTTCCTTGCGTGGCTATGAAGGAGCAGGCTCTGCGGCGTACTTTGGAGTATTTGATGCATTGCTAAAACAACCAGGATTTCAATTTACCAAACGAATTAAACATCCACCCACAGACCCTGTAAATTCCTTGCTGAGCTTTGGCTATTCCCTTTTGACAAACGAGATGCAATCAGTCGCAAATTTGGTCGGGTTTGATCCATATATTGGATATTTACATACGGAACAATATGGCCGACCTTCGCTAGCCCTTGATTTAATGGAAGAATTTAGGCCATTGATCGTGGATTCTGTGGTATTAACGTGCATCAACAAAAACATCATCAAACCCACTGCTTTTCAGACTACGCTAGGCGGCACCGTACGCCTCAACGACCAAGCACGCAAAACATTTTTGTATCAATATGAAGATCGAAAAACAACAGAAATTATTCATCCTGTTTTTCAGTATTCTGTTTCGTATGCACGGTGTTTTGAACTACAAGCCCGCATTTTGGCTAAATACCTCCATAATGAGATTCCATTATACCTCCCATTGGTGACCAAATGATCTGCGTAGTATTCTGTGCAACCTTACATAATTCTGTGCAACCTTACATAATGATCATCCCTTAGCCCATTGGTGACCAAATGATTTGCGTAGTATTCTGTGCAACCTTACATAATGATTATCCCTTAGCCCATTGGTGACCAAATGATTTGCGTAGTCATTTCGTACGACATTAAAGATGATGAACGCCGCACCCAAATACACAAACTTCTCAAAAATTACGGCAAACGTGTTCAATACTCTGTGTTCGAGTGCGTTCTAACTCTCGAACAATACCTGCGTTTACGCGACAAACTCAACCGCTTAATTAAAAAAGAACAATCGGACAACATCAGATTTTATTTTTTGTGTGCCCAATGCCAAAACAAAGTAGAATGGATCGGCGCAGACCAGCCATTTTATGCCGGCCCAATCATCATCTGATACTAGAGAATTCTGGCTCAGGCAAGACCGCCAATGCTGAGATTGAGTGTTTTCCAATCATCATCTGATACTACAGAATAATACTGCACATACATTGACTGGGTACTGTTGGGCTTGTCCGCCCAACAGGTTGTGCCTGAACATAATTTTATCATACAAACAGAAATGAGTTTTATTCAAGTTGGTTACTCATGCCCAACAGGTTGTGCCTGAACATAATTTTATCATACATTAAATACATTAATTGGGTACAGCATAATTTTGCAAACGCATCATTTGCCGATTTATCTATATTTATAAAACTTATCCTAAATTATTTTAACTTATTATTCATATAATAAATGAATATATTTTTGAAATAGCAATTCATTCGATTTTAGGCCATTAAAAAAATTTTTAAGTCATTTATATTTATGTTGTTATTGATAGTAATGAATTGCTATTTTTTTTGAAATTTTCTTCAAATTTTCTTTTTTTTGCTTGCATTTTTCAGTTGCAATAATTATAATAATTATCGAGGTTTTCAGTTGTGAGTTTAACTACCCACTCGTATTTTCCTAGCACACAACCTCTAAGGATGAAGAATTAAAATTAGAAACGAGCATCGAAGCTATGGACTTTTGCCTAGAACATCCGCGTTTCCTTATTAGATGCGGTTTTTCAGTTTCATTTTTTGTCGTTTGTACCATATTACAGATGGAAAACAGA
>JAKLHB010000076.1 GCA_022710345.1 Planctomycetota bacterium | reverse complement strand
CATCAAGATTGCTGACACTAATGCTCAGAGGGATGGAAAGTACGGTGAAGGTGAATTTCACACGTTGCTTGGAAACAAAAAGTTCGGCTCCTGTCAGGGTAAAATCGCCTACTTTGGCCTTGACATATCCATGCAGCTTGGGGTTGGAAAAACCCTTGTCCAGGGAAGCCTTGACTCCAGCAGTGCCAATCCACAGATCTATTTTTCCATCAATGATGATCTGGCCTGTTCTAAGATCAAGAAGAAAATATGCTCCTACAATGGGTTTGTTAAATAGCTTGGCATCTAATTGGCCTTCCATCCGCAGTTTAGGAACATCAATAGAGGTACGGCCCTTGATTTCGATGAGATCTGATAGGACTTTGCCAATATTGATATCAGCCTCGAATCGGCCTTTTGCTAGGTCCAACAGTGCATGGGCTTCGCCGATGGGCAGGACCATGAATAAAACTAATTTAGCCTTGGCCCTCATCTCAAACGGCCTGGAAACGAGGAAAATAAAGTCACCTTCGAGGAAGACGAGATATTCAGCATACTTACTTGCCAACGTGAGCCTTCCATTGAGGTTGAGCATGTACCCATCTTTCTCAGTATGGTCAAATTCGCCGCCTATTTTGGACAAACAGAAAAATGGCGGAATTGGAATATTCGTTCCGACTCTTAACCCAATGGGATAATCTAGTTTTAGCTTGTGATTTTGATATGTGGCATGGGCTTTGAGCGATAAGGCTTTGAAAAATTTGAGATTGGCCGTTACATCTATACCATCAGGCTTGCCATCTTTCCAAAGGAAATTGAGGATAACCCCTTCTGCCTCGCCTCCAGATAATTGTAAAAGCGTTTGTATCCCATTGCTGAGCATACCTAATAAAGCTTTTGTATCAGGAAGGCTAAAATTGCCATCTTCGTCTATCTTAAACATGAGTGGGATATTATTCGCAACTTCGCTGACACTTGCCAGAAAAGCAAAACACCATTCCAGCTTATCTCTTGAGTTGGTGGCCACAGAGACTTGCTGAAAAGTCAGTGCAAAGCTGCCCCATTCGAGTGTTTCTTTGCCGAATTTTTCATTGATTTGGTCACAAAGTAAACTGGCCACACTGGCAAACATGGTTTTCTTGAGTGCTGGAAAAGAAATATTGAATTTCCCATTTGCAATCTGGGTCTTCAAATGGATGGCATTGACATTGAATATGTCTTTGAATTTTAAGTCAGCAATGATGTCTAATTCAAGGCCTGATGGTGGAATACCAAGCAATTTACCTTCCAGTTTTTGAATTTGCAGGAATGGTTCAAACACTTTTTGAAAAGCATTGCTAGAAAAACTCAACTGTGGGTTTTCCCATTTATGTGGCAAGCGGTTTAGGATTCCTTTGCCTTTGATTTCTATGGTCCCAACGTTTTCAATATCCAAGGCATAGCCATCGCTTAATGGGCGTAAAGGCAGGCAAAAGAGCGTCAATTCTTTCAAAAAGCAAGCCCCCAGGCGTTCGACATCTAGCTTGAATTCTGGGCCTCTATGGCTCATGGTGAACCATGCCACTGGATCGTTGTCCAGGGTAAAAGCTGCGGATACCTGCCATTCTTGAGGAAACTTGTCCCAGGAATTGGTCAAAATTTTAATGCCAAGTTTATCCAGCGGGATTTTATCTTTCCACTCGGTGAATAAATCTTTGATCTTATCATTGAGCGCTGCGCATAAAGGTTGTGGATCGCATTTGATTTGGACCTGGCCATCAAGGTTGATGGCAATGGAAAAAAGCAGATCAGGCAAGGAGAACTTTGTCAATTGGATGCCTAAGGGCAAAGAAAGTGTGTTGTTTTCAAAACTCGGCTTGGCTATTTTGACTCCAATGCCGCCCATGTCAAGGGATGTATTGGACAAATGTTCGCAAAGTATTGGAAATAATATTTGTGCAAATGTTTTCCATGACAGTGGTTTAGGGCACGTAATATTTAAGATTTTTTCATTGGGCAATTTGCAAGAGAATTCCAATGCATTGCTTTTGAAGCGCACGGATTGGATTTGCACAAATCTGCGTAGCATGTCATTGAGTGCAATTGGTTCTTCAATAGCAATTTCCAAATCATCCCAAGAACTGGGATATGGCTTTTTGCATTGGACCACCAGGCACAGGAAATTGGGGATTTTAATTTTATAGCCATTGGGCACGCACTCCACATAGTCTCCAAAAATTGCCTGAAGCTCAGCAATGATTTTGTTTGCAATGGCCACTTGCAATGGTTTGGTGTCTATGCTCAGTGGTGGCAGAGATATGGGGACCTCAACTTCTTTGCCCAAGATAGTGCACAGCAGAAGAATCTTGAGTTTGCCGTCTGCATAGCCGCATTCTTTGACTTGGATATTGGGAAATTTTTTCCATTGTTCTTCCAGTTCTAACTGGGCATGCTGGGGTTTGGGCCATTCGTCAAACTTGATGGTGCCTAGCCCAGTGATTTGGGCTTTGTACCAGTTTCCTTCTTTGGTGAGCTTGATTCCAAAAATTTGTAAATCTTGGATAGCAAGGTCAATGGCTATTTTGCCCAATGCCGTGGTATCAAGCTTGAAATCGCTGCCGTGAGGATCAAAGGACATGCCACCAATTCGGCTGTGTTGGTACTTGATCCAGATTTCTGCATTCCACTGAGAAGGAAATTTTTGCCAGTTCAAGGAAGCTTCTAAGGAAATAGACTTGATCCAGTCTTGGATTTTGCTTGCTTCTAGTTTTGGATTGAGGGAAACTAGCCAGGTCTTCAAAGCATCTTTCACAATGGTTTCTAAGGGTGCAAGCTCAAGCTTAGGTTCAATCTTGTTGGGTGTCAGGTGAACTTCCATTTCAATGAGTTTGCATGGGCTTGCTGTGGCAGTCTGGTATTCTAATCTGGCTGTTGCGATAAAAAGTTTTTCAGCTTTTGTATAGGTTTTGCCATTGATTTGGAGTTTCCATGGAGATAGTTCCAATTGGATGCTTTTGCCGACTAAATCAGGGCCAAAATTGTCCAATACCTGGCCTAAAAGCTTTTGATATTCTAGTTTTCCCTGGCTATACTCGATCGAAAAGAGCTTTTCTTTGGCTAGGCAAGGAATGCGGAAGCTCAAAGTCAATTGGCCATTTTCTAAAGTAAGATTTTCGAGTTGCACAAGCCAGCCCAAGGTTTCATTCCAGGCTTTGGCATCGCGAATTACACACGTAAAATCTTCTAGTTTTGTAGGGTACTGGGATCGTGCGATTAGCTCTACGGTTGCGACCTGTGGAATCTGGACTTGGAAACCATTGGCAATGCTTTTGATCTGGCCAGGGAAATATTGCGCAAGTTGGGTGCATAAAATTTGCTGAACCTGAGCCAATACTTTTGCCCATTCAAACTGCACGGGCGGAAATGTGACAGGGATAGTGCAAGGATTCCCTGCGATGGTACAAGCCAGGTTGAGTTCCAATTTCAATGGCTTTGTTTGTGCAACTTTGCAGGTAACATTTTCAACAAATGGGAACCGGGTGCGCAATTGCTCCAAGGAATCTGATTGCAACTTGATTTCCACGCCTTCCCATCGCCAATGTGGTGCATGAAGGCCATGAAATTCAAGTACGCCCAAATCTTTGACAGACATGGTATAGCCAAAATGGGATTTTTCTAATACCCAATCCAGGCCAGGAATCTTGACCTGTTCCAGTGCTTTGGGGATCAAATTTTCATAAGCAATTGCATAAGAAAATTTGCCTGTGTCGAGGGTGAGGGATGCGATGGTTTTGTCTTTCCAGGCAATCTTCCAAGAAATTTTCCATGCGTACGGGAAGCGGTCGAGTTTGCATTCATCAGGGAGAATCGTGATCTCTGGTGCTGAAAATTCATAGGATTTGCTGAGGATATTTTGCAAAAATGCAAGGATCTCTTTTTGCCATTTTTCCTGGTTTTGCAATTGAACGCTGACCTGGCCCATGTTCGATAGTCGAAGGTCCAAACATAGGTCTGGCAAAGCTGCATCCAATTGGACGGAGATTGGGAAAAGCATGCCTTTAGGCTCTGCCTTGATTTCTTGTATTTTAAGGCATATTGGTGGCAAAGGAATGGTTGTATAAGAGCAATGCGTGCATAAGCATTGGAGAATCGCTGTCCATAATGAGTCGCCGCGTTGAGGATTCAATGTCATGCAACGGCCATTGCTCAGGCGAATATTTGCAATGATGCCATCTGAGCTTAGGGAAATCCGTTCGATAGTGAATAGCCAGTTTGGAAAGCTGGTCTGGCTCTGTAGAATGATTTCAAAGTCTTCTATTTTTTGTGGTTGTGGCACTATGGATCGAATTGAAAATGCGCCAAGCCCTTGGAAAAAGCCAGTATCATCCTTTTGGAGTTCGCCAACCAGGCTGGAAAGGATTAGATGCCACAGTTTTTTCCTGAATTGCTCAAGATTGGAAATATCCGCAAGACCTAGCTTAAAATCGCCAATCACAGGTGCTTTGCCAATGAGTGTCAGGTGATTGTCTGCTAATTCGAGTTTGAATGCACTAAAACCAGGCAAACAGGCGGTGAGTGCTTTTTCATCTTTCCACTTGATTTCTTTCCAGGATGTTCCTTGTTTTTGAACAATGACTTGCGTAATACCATAAAAGTCAAGGATTAGCTCATGATCCTGTTCCTGTACCACAGGTAGATCGTATGTGAACTTTCGTGAGAGAATTTGAGTTGGGTCGCAGGTGAATGCCCAATAACAGCCATCTTGAGAAATCACAATTTTACCAAGTGGGCCGTAACGTTCTTGAGTATATTGCACAGAAAGGTGCCATTGGTCTGGGAACCCATTGAAATCAGCATTGTCCATTACTAGGGTGGGCCGATGCGGCTTTTCTAATTCTAATTCTTTTGGAAAAAATGTTCGTAGTTTTTGAAAATTCGTTGCAGGAGTCTGTGTATACTGCCAGGTAAAATTCCCGTCTAAGCCCAAACATAATTGAATGCCAAAACTAAAGCATAGACCGGTTGGCAAATAGTTGCTTTCTGGCAAAGGCCGGATGCGCAATGACAAAGCCAGGCCAGTATCAGGTTCATAGCTTATTTGTTGACATGTTAGCTCCAAGCCTTTATACTGAACTTGCTGCGAACAGGGAAGTTTTGCCAGCTCAGTGAAGAGATTTTGAATGCTAATCTGCCCCCAATTTAAAGAAATGGGGTATTGCTTGCTTGCGACTTGCATCATGAATTGCAAGCCAGTTTCGCTCAGTTGTGCTTTTTGCAGGGTCAACAGCCATTTGTATTTTTCTAAACCTGGCTGGATGGTCAACCATAGATTGAAATCTTGCCATTTTTGCGGAAATAAGCGGTCTGAAGCAATGCGAATGGTGAAAAAATTCGGGAAATCTACCACATAAGCATTTTCAACCTGTTGGACATTGGAACCAAGGCAATTGCGCAATGTTTGGATCAGGCAATTTTGGAAAATCAATGCCAAATCAACGGGCTGGTCAGGGAGCACTGTTTGGACAACCATGCTTTGACCTAAAATTGCCAGGGTCCAGGTAATGGCAATTTTTTTGTCTTGATACAATGCCTCGGCTTTTTCAACAAAAGGAAACTTTTGTTTCAATTCGTCTAAATTAAAGGAAGCACTTTGCCAATTCCATGCTGTTCCTTTTAGAAAAAGCTTTCCAACACCTGGAACTTCGCAGGTATGGCCATCTTTGGCAGGGTTTTCCGTCAAAGCCAGATCACCGATCAAAAGAATGCCTAATTTTTTGGAGGCTAAAAGGCGATTCACATTCTCGGAATGCAAATTCATTCGCAAGCCCTGGGGCGTGCAGAGGATGGTGGCCAGTGAGGTATCTTGGCACAGTACATCACACTTGAATCTGCAATCATTGGGAAGATTGCCTTGTAATACGAATGGTGTAAAAGTCAAATCTTTTGCGCCAATCTCGTCGAGAATGTTTTTGAGTAGATCATTCGCAAATTTTTCTAGCGCTGGCCGCACATTGGGCAATGGTTGGATTTGGTAACTTATTTTGCCTTCGGACAAAAGGCTCGCGACAACTGTAAAAGCTGTATCCGGGAACTTAAATTGGAAGCGGATGTTCCATGTAGGGGCTTGCCAATCGCTGGCTTCTACGGTTGTTGTTGCTGACGTGCCATCGAAATTCCAGAAATAGGGACTCAATTGGGCTGCGCAAAGCGGGAATATTTGGGACAAAAATCGTTGGATTTGAATCTCGCCTGATTTACAGAAGACCGTGATAAAGGATGATTGTTGGCCTGCGGTGGCTTTGATATTGAATGTCAATTGTTCTGGCTTTTCTGTGCCGAGCAGCACAGTGGATATTTCTTCTAGCTTTAAAAGCCATTGCATCTCAGCATTCCAGGCATGGAAATCCATGCGGATTTTTTGCCCCTGCCAAGAAGGAATGTAGGGATGGGCAAGATTCTCAAGGTATAGTGTGCCCAAGCCTGATATAGAAGCAGCATATCCATCCTGTGTTTTTTTTGCCTGAAGCCCCATAAATTCAAAGGAATTCAGCAATTCTGGGCTGCTCAATTCAAGTAAACGAGCAGTGTCCCATTTTACTTCTAGCTTGGGATTCCAATGCAGGGTACCCACACGCCAGCCAGAAAGGCTTAAGACAAGGGTTTGTTTTTGGAAGAATGAGTCCCAATCCTGTGCACACGGCAAAATCTTTTGCCAAAGGCCCTGGGAAGGAATGCGATTTTCTTGAATCGAATGCACCATCCAATCCAGGCCTTGTTTTGTCCATTCTATTTCAGAGCGAACTTTGGCAGGACTGATTGCAAATTTTGCTTTGGCCAAATTTTGCAATGGGCATTCTATCTGGAGTGAACCATCTTGGCCTAATGTACCCAATTGGGCTGCTGATTTTTGCAAGATTTCGTTCCATAGTAAATCACGAATTGCTCCAGGTCGGTCGCTATAAAGCGAAAGCAACGGGCTAAAACTGATCGTGGTTTCAAATGCTTTTGGCTGTGTTAAGGCAATGCTGCCTTTGACTGTCCAATGGATCTGGGTTTGCGAAGACCATGGATAAGCAATGGCATTGGTTTGGATGGACGTGATTTGAATCGGAAGCTTGCTTTCATTCAATTCGCTCAGGTCTTCTGATTGCAATGAAATCTGCATGCCTGCTGATGGAGCAACTTCGGATGCTGCATAAACACACGCGGCAAAATCTGCTGGAGAACCATTGCATTGGAGTTTAAATATTCCAACACCAGGGACATACCAATACCATTGAGTTCCTGCTGGGATCAAAGGCAGCCCTAAGAGTCCCTTTTTACTCCAGTTTAGGCCATGGTTGGTTTGATTTTCATAGAGCACTTGATAAAGTGTGCGCAGGTAGTATTCTGTACGCCATTCTTTTTGAAATTGCGAGGGCAGATATAAGGATGCTACGGTGTGACCATCGAGCAGTAATTTTTTGACTACTGTTTGATGTGTTGGATACCATGCTGCTTGCCCCCAAACCAGGGTTCCCCACCCGCTTTCTTTTTTCAGATAGGCTTGTGCAGGTGCATTTTGATACGGCAATCCAACAAAGCTAAAATCAGTTTGATATTGCGGATTCTTCAAAAATTCTTCCCAAATCTCTTGAACATTTTCAGGCACAGATGGTTGCTCAATTGCAGGATTTTCTTTTGGTTGGCCTGGTTTTGGAAAATCAGGCTTGAGTTCCCAAAGCCCTGGATACACCAATTGAATGGCATGGGTGGTTTTTGTGTCAAGGCAAAGCACCTGCAGCATGAGGATGTCTGGATTTTGCTGGATCCTGGATATCCGTTGGCAGGAAACCCGGATGCCTTCTACTTCAAATTCCTGGCCTTCTAGCCATAATTGTGCGCTGTTTAATGCAATATGCCAGATGGATTGATGGTCGTCCAACAAATTCCATTGCAAATCTGATCCCAAGGGAAGCATGAGGGGCTTGGATTGCTCACGATTCGATGCAATGATATACTGAGGGCTTTCCAAATCCAAGGAGCATTGCTTTTCTGTGCTCAATTTAATGGTCCGAGCTTGCAAACTGCCTTGCGCAAATGCTTGAGCGATTTTCTGTAAATTATCGCTGATGATCTTGGATGAACTATCTGGATGTGTGTTGAGCCAGCGCTGGAATTGCACTTCAGGCATTTTCTCAACCTGGGCAAGCATATCCGCAGGTTGGATGCCTTGTTTTTGAAATGTGAGCAAATATTCTACGGCAGTTTCCAAGGACAAGCCCTGTTGAATCAGGGCTGTGAGGGCAGGCAAGTATTTTTTTATTTCCTGCACCCACTGCTTGTGCATCTTGTCTTTGATGGCTGAGACTTGTTGCTGGAATGTCTTGATGGATTTTGCATCTTGAAGTTTAGTGGCTTGCTGTTGTGCCTGAATTAATTTTTCAATTTCGCCTTCTTGAATTTCTCCATGTTTTAAGATGTCTTCTCCCAGCACGAGTTCCAGGAAGTTTTGTCTCAGGTCGCAGTCTTTTGTTTTTTCTGCTTGCAGAGTTGCAACAAAATGGTCTAGGCAACGGCGATAAAAAGTAGCATGGCTGGCAAAATCTTTTTCAACCAAAAAATCAATCTTCAGGAGGAAGTGATCCAACGTTGCATGAAATACATCGTCTGGAAGAGCTTTGTTTTGGAGAAGTTGCTTTTGGTATTCCTGAATTTGTACCTGTTGCAGGGTCGCTGACCATGATTGTTCGATTGCCTGGCACAGGCTTGTGATGAGCTTTGTCAATGTCGCCTCTAGCCGGGGCGGAATATCTTTCATAACAGGCTGATATCGCGTTGTCTGGTCTAAAGAAGAAATCGCCTGATATAGCAAAGCCCACGCTTGTTGATCAAGATTACTCATAGCCTGAGCGAGCAAAAGCAGCACTTCATCATCTGCTATGGGCTGCATTTTGCAGATATGCCCGCGCATCTCTTCCCATGCAGCATCATCGTTGTTTTCCAACCAGGTCTTGATGATTTCCTTTGTATCTGTGGCTTGCAAGAGCTGCGCTATCTGAGGCGAAATAGGTTGCTGCACATTGTATTGCGCTGCCAGCGCTTGGATATTGGTGGATTTGGAAAAACGCAGGTATTCGGCACATTCGGGATGCTCTTTTAAATAATTCAGCAATGCCCTGGCTTGCTCTGCAATTTGTGCTTTTTTAGAAACTTGTTTAATGCCAAAGAATTGCGTGAATTGAGACCAAAGACTTTCATCACTTTGTTGTTCTTCAAAAGATGGGTTCCATGTATATACGGCTTGGAAAAATTGATTCCACAGGCCAGCGGCGTGTAAAAAACATGCTAATTCTTTCCATTCTTTGGATGATGTTTCATCTTGCAAAACTTTTTGTAGGGCATCTTTTAGTCGCCCCTGGAAGTCAGTCTGTAAAGCTTGCCAATCTATTTTAATGGCCGACGGCTGGTCTTTGCCAAGCTTTTCCACTTCGCGATAGTACGCACACAAACGAAAGAAATAGAGGAGCTTGATTTGCTCGTCTTTGTCTGGAGCAGCGATTGTCCGGAAAAAAGAATCATGCGCGGCCTGAAGAAGCAGCCATAAATTCTCTTTGGAGGCTTTGTCCCATTGTTTTTGAGTGGTTTCTGCTTTGTCCCATTTTTGCATGATGGTTTTAGAAGTCGCAGCATAGCAAATGTTTAAAAAAGGCTGATAGCGAGCCTGCTCTTCTTCAGTGAATTGCTTGGCCCAATCTTCCCCAAGGAAGTTACGCAGTTTTTCTATTTCTCGAAGCAAGGGTTTTGTGGTTGTTTGATTGGCTTTTTCCAGACTTTTTTGCCAACAGTCTTTCCATCGCAATGATGCCTTACCCAAGGCTGCCCACTTTTCCTGGGCCAGTTGTATTTTTTCAATCCGCTTTTGGATTTTTGCTTTCTGGGCCTGGTCGCTCTCTGATTGCTTTTTAGCTTCTAGTGCACTGATGATTTTGGGTAGTATAGTGTCGGGTGTTTCTTCAGAAAAAAAGGCGACCAAATGCTTTTGCATCAATGGTTCTTCGCCCAATAGATTCAAGATCAGGAATCGTAAAAAATGCAATTCTTCTCTTGCTTTTATTTTTGCAAGGAGATATTCTGCCTGATCTTGGTGTTTTAGAAATTCATCTCGATCTAACCAGGATTCTACATTGCCTTGAGTGCCCAAGTCTTGTGTATTTCCTTGAGCAGCAATTGTTTTTTGCAATCGTATGATGAGCAAGGTTGAGTCTGAACCTGGCTGTGCATTCGTCAACGCAATGCTCATGCAAAGTGCAAAAATGAGCAACAATGGTCGTTTCATACAAAATCCTTAAAAAGGCTAAATATAGTTTATGGCGAGCTTTCCACTCACCTTCCACATATCCTGCAATCAATTCCTGAAATAATTGCTTGAAGGACAGCAGAAGTTTATACCCACGATCATACACATCATGCAGCAGGTCTTTGGTTCTTGGTGCATGATTGATCCATGTCTAGATACTATAGTCAGTCAGTATTTTGATATTATAGCAAAATTTTGATGCTTTGCCAAATTGTCATTCAATATGTTATCACAAATATATCAAAATTAAACATAAATTTGATATTATAGCAAAATTTTGATGCTTTGCCAAATTGTCATTCAATATGTTATTACAAATATATCAAAATGAAACATAAATTTGTTGCATTAGATTGCAGCTCAATCAATTTGCTATTGACAAACCAATGAACTTATTATAACATAAGCATTTGGTTATCTACGTGCTCATTCTTGATCATGGCAAAAATAAAAAAGCTTGCAGGGCAAGGTTTTTGCAAGTTTTTTGCATCTTGGCCAGATAGCTTTTGCAGGACAAGCATTTAGAAAGGGCAATATGCAAAAGAGTGCTTTTGATTTGGAAGATGTTGCTTTTTTTATGAAAAAGCTCCAGGCGATTGTTTTTTTGTCATTATTCTTGATGATGCCTGTTTGGGGGCTGAACCTTGCGGAAAAAATGCGGGAGTTGTTCAATCAGAATCAAGTCGCAAAGCTTGTTGCTTTTGAGAAAGATGTGAGATTGCTGAAAAAGCAGTCCGGAGAACTCATTGCTTTGATGATGGATCCATTGCAGCATGATTGCAAGGAAGTGAAGATTAAAGGGAATCCTCCTCGGGAGTTGATCAAATATCTTCAAAGTTATAACAAAACGCCTTTTCCTCAAGAAATATGGTATGTTGGATTGAACGGGAAGCATCTTCTTTTCTACATGAGCGAAAAGGAGGGAAGGGTGATGCTAGGAGAGCAATGTGTCACCAGGCGTTTAGAGAGAAGTAAAGTAGAGCAATTATATGCCCAGGAGAAATTGCGGGCGGATTTACGGCAGTTTCTCTCACTTTTTGAAAATACACCAGCATTGCCTAAAATTGAGTCTGTTTCTGAATCAGCAATCTTCTATATTGCTGATGGCAAAGGGATCGTGCTGCATACCGACAGCGCAAAAACAGAGTTGCGACTTGCTAGCAAAGCGGCACTAGACTATAAGCTTTTGCCCATTCTATCCGAAAAAATACGCAGCGAGTTAAGTCAGGAACAGAAGGGTACTGGAGAGCTGCTCACTCTTACCATAGACCCTATTCATGGAACATGGCCAAATTTGCAATTGTTATTTCATACAGTGGATTCTTCCAACAAAAAAATACGTATTTTTAGCATGAGGAACGATGGTTCCTTCATGCAACTTAGTGCTGATGATCTTTCCTTAGAAGCTTTGCCTTTATTATATGGAGCAAGTTCAAAAAGTTTGCAGGAGCATTTTAGTGCAAAAATAGGTGAAGTTGGCCTGCGGCCTAAGATGATATGGGCTGCACAATCCAGGGGATTTATTTTAGATATTGGGACTACTGAAAATCCTAGCTATTCTTTGAACGTGGTAAGCAAGGACAAAATCTATGATATGACCATGAATTCTTTTACTCGCGAATCAATTCACTGGTTAGACCTGCTCAAGAAGGAATGGGAATTCAGTGATCCACTGAAGACCATGGTCATCCTGCATATTCAAGGTCAGCAAGCATGTATTTTATCAGATGATGTTCCCAAATTTTACTTTGGACGATGGCAAGATCAAGAAAATAAAGTTACAATAACTATTGATAAAACAAAGAGTTATGATAATAGCATCAAAGAATTTTTCAAAAATAGCTTGCTCAAGGCCAAAGCATTTCAAGAACCTCAAAATGTATTGAAAAATTTAATGCAAGAAATCATGGACCAGGGAGGTCCTGATTTAGCATTGCAGGAGGAGTTCAAAGACAATGGCCTTTGCTGGTACCCAAAGGGCAAGGAATATCTATATTTATTCAAGTACTCTGATGAAAAATTGTCGTGTTTGAAATTCAGCAAAGATCATTTTGAGAAACTCAATGCCAAATGGGGAAAGGAGCCTGGGTTTTATGCCAATCTTTTGGCTTTTGTATTTCGGTATGGCCAAAATGCGCGCCAATGTTATATTTTGCATAGCCAGGGACAAGATTTCTTGGCAGCCAGAGATGTGCAAGATAGCAGCCCAGCTCGGGTGCATGTTGAGTATAGCTCAGGAAGAGACACAAAACAATTGAGCATTCCAGCAGGTGTGTCGGCAGAAATCATTCCATTTTTTGAAGCCTTAGCTAAATTTCCTGGTTTTGAGAAATTAGTGACAACCAAAATTTGCTGGGCCAGTAAAGAAGGAATTCTGTATACTCAGGGGAATAAAATCAGTGGCGGTTTTGGGATCAAGAATCAAACCGCAATTGAATTTACTCTTTGTGGCCCAGGTTTAGAAAAAGAAAAACCAGAAACCTTGTTCCAGGAAATTGCTTTGCCCATCTTACGAAATGATCGGATTGCAAAAAAAGATATTTTGGTTTTCACCAGGCTCAATAAAGTTTTATGCAAAGAAAAAATTCGTTCTGCCTGGTTTATCGCAGTGGATCAGCAGCTTGGATTATTGCCTCAGAATGATGAATTTCGATTTCTGAAAGAAAAGAAAAAAGATGTTTTTGCAACAGCACAAGAAAATGGCCTTCTAAAATTTTTAGAAGCATTTGATGAAAAGCCATTGTTGCAATCCATGTTCAGCATCTGGCTGGATCATGGAGAGCTTCAAGCTGGCAGCAGCGAGGGGATTTGGTTGCAAGGCAAAGAATCAGGGCCATTTCATTTCTTTATACGTTCGTATGTAGATGAACAGCCCTTGCTTTGGTTTGAAACAATTCCTAGTAGTAGCGGCGGCTATCAAGTCAAACTTTGCAGCACTTCTGGGGCTGATCGAATTGCAGACAACATACACAGTGAGGTTTTAGAACTCATTGGCAAACCTGAAATGGAAGGGAAAAAAATAGCGCCGGCCTCTTCAAAAGCTTCTCGAAAATTCCGCCAAATATGCGCAGCAAAGCAAAAGATCAAACTCCTGGGTGCACGACGCAATTCATTTATAGTGGAGAGAGAGTCGAAGGCTCCCAAAGAGCTTTATATTGAAGGTGATGAAAAGATTTTACTCGATGACCAATATTTCATTGGCACGAAAATTTCGGACTGGCAAGCATTTTTGCAAAAGCCAGAGACATGGCAGACTTGCAAATCTAGTTTTAAAAACGTGGCCTTTTGCTTTTTATACCAAAGTGGCCAGGATTATCTTTTGTTACATCCAGAACGATCATCTGATCATAAGCCTACTTTTTTACGCCTCAGAATCAATGAGCAAATCCAAGCCACACAAATTACGTTAGAAACCAAGGGAGAACAATTTTTTCAAAGAAAATCAGAAAAATTAAGTGTATGCTATCAAGCTATTCTCAGGCAAAATCCAATTGCCTGGTATGGAAATTCAGAAGGCTTTGTGTATCAACTGAGCAGAGGTTCTGAGATTGCATTTTTTTATCTGACAGATCAACGAGATGTAAGGCAGACGAATGTGCAGCTTGAATATAGACGCAACTGTGCACAACCAGCTTTGGCTGATTTATTGACGCAGTTGATTTTGCCCAACCAAGGCTGTTTCAAGGATGCCAATGTTGGGATTTGCCTGCACTTTGAATTTGCACATCCCAAGGGGATTTTGTTAGAAATGAAGCGCAATCCATCATCTCAAGAATTATATTGGTGGCAGACAAAGCTAAGCTTACTTTGTTTTGAAAAAGGAGCTTTCACAGAATCCTGGGTGGATGTCATCCAAAAAAAGGAAGAGCACTGGAAAGATTTTATCGAGAAATGGAAGCTAAGCGAGTATCAACTTTGCGCAACAAGTGAATATGGGGCGATCCTGAGAAAGCACCAAGATTATGAATTGTTTGGCTTTTGTGCGGATACTCTGGCTGATTTTAGTTCTTTTCAGATCAAACACTGGCCTGCTTCAGTTTCTTTACAAGGTCTGATTGCTCAACCTCTATTTGAACCTATTTGGAAAGAACTAAAGAGCGATTATCAACAGCGAAATTCTGATCGCCCCATACCTGAAGATTGGGTTGTGGAATTTGAACAAGCCGAAAATATGGGCATATTAAGCAACGGAACAGATGGTTGGCTCATTCGCATGCAGCCAGGGCAGAGTCAATCAACACTCACATTTGGGCTGCATTCCACGAGGCTTTTGAGGAATGACCTTCAGACATTCATTCAAAAAGGTACGCCGCAAGTGCTCAATTCTTTTGTGGATCAACTGACACAGCAATCATCCTGGGTAATAGCCATAGCCGAATCTTCTGGGTTGGTTGCCAAAAAGGACGATGCATTGCAATTGATGTATTGGGATAGTGCCCATTCATTTCTGATTTTTGTTGTGCCTGAGCATTGGCCACATCAAGGCGGATATTGGCAAAATCAAGATGATTGGAAAAATATCCACGCTGTGCTAGGCAGCAGCCAATCTTTAGCCAAAACAGGCCTAAAAATACGACAATGCGGCTATTCTACTCATGATAGCCAAAAAAGAGAGGTTATCCTCGATATTTCAGTTGCACAAGATGACATAAGCCAGGTGAGTCCAGATGCTGCGTGTTTACTATATACGGTCAAAGCTTCTCAAGAACCCAAGAGCATGGGTGCAGGGAAGGTCGTGATCACGGATCGAAAAGCATGGCAAAGCTTCTTGATTGGACTTACTTCAGAGAAGTGGCAAGAATTACATGCCTCATCAGAGGAATGCTGCATCATTGGCGGCTCTTCTGCTGGTCTTGTGAGAGGATCTGCTCAAATCATGCGTAGTGGCAGCAAAACAACAATGATGTACCGTATGGCCTGGGCACCTGTACCAGAGGATACGATTTGTTTTTGGCACACAGTAACTGCAATAGCAGACCATGAAAAATGGACACCTGTTGCCAATATTTGCCTATATCCTATACGTGGCAAGGGAGTTTTATATTGGATTCCATCTTCAAGCCCTAACATCACGTTATATATTACGCCTTATTCAAGCAGTGCAAGCCATACGGCCAAGGCTCCTCATTCAAGCAGTGCAAGCGATATGGCCAAGGATCCTTATTCAAGCAGTGCAAGCCATACGGCCAAGGATCCTCATTCAAGCAGTGCAAGCGATACGGCCAAGGATCCACTCAAGATCATAGAAATCGGGATCATAGAAAAAGATTGTTGGATACGTTTTGCTGCATCTCAAACCTCTTTGCTCAACGCATTATTACAGGATATGGGACAATTTGTAAAAACCACCAGATTGACAGGCAAACCATTGCAAAAGCTCTTTTATTCTCCTCAATGTGATGGATTTTATATATGGAATGGATTTCAAAATTCTCATCTGACTTTTGAAATCGTTCGTGGCAGAAGAATGCAATTTACAGAATCCGCTTTATTAGAAAAATTGAAACGAATGAAAAGCAAAACTCCGATTTGGGAAAGTTTGATTGTACGAACTTATATTGCGTTGCAAGCAAAAGCATTATCTTCGACTCTAGAAACGCTGCCTTCTGCAGAAGATCGAGAAAAATATGTTTTGAAGAATTTCTGGGCAAACCTATCCACTCTGGAAATAGGACTTATGCGCCAATGGCTTGCATTGTTAGCTAAATAGCAATAAGTTAATGTCTTAGGCTCAGTAAATCGTGGATTTTCGGAAATTCTAACTTGTTGTGCTAGAATATACTAAAAAAAGATCCTTAATTTGTATCAATCAAAA
>JAKLHB010000075.1 GCA_022710345.1 Planctomycetota bacterium | reverse complement strand
AAAAATGTCAGCAGCGTGCAAAGCAATGTTGCCACTGTGCAGGAAACTGTGAGCACCGTCCAGGGGAATGTTGCCACTGTGCAGGCGGACGTGACCACAGTAAAAGGGGATGTTGCCACTGTGCAACAGAGCGTAAGCACCGTGCAAAACGACGTGAGCACAGTGCAAGAGGAATTGGCAGGAATAGAAAAGAAAGTAGAATCCTTATCCGGCATGGTGTATTATGAAAAGGGCATGGATTCTGAAGAAAGTATGCGTGAGCTAGTGGCGCAGAAAAAAGGATTGTTCGTGCATTATCCCATGGTAGGCTATCTCCGAAGCCAGCGAATTCGTGACCCCATGAACAAACGCGGATATGAATTGGACTGCATCGCCGACCTGGACCCTCAGCAATTGCCGTTGAAGGAAATCCCCGTAGTCAAATTGGACTATAGCGCCAAAGCAGCGCCCAGTGGTGTACGCATGGAGTTATTCCAATCGCCAGGCATCAGCCGTCCAGACTCACAGTATCGAGGTGTCCTTGTGGTCGAGGAAAAAGACCAGAAAAAGAAATCCACCCTTGCCCAAGTGCGCCATTTCATCCAAAGCCTAGCCGCATTGCAACGGCTGTATGGGCTAACGCATGTCTATGCCGTGTTCCATGCCTACGCAGGCTTTGAGGAAAAAGCTGAGCAAGAGCTGACCCAGCATAACATCATTGTGGCCAAATATCCCAATGAGGTAGAGGCAAAAGCGTAATAGATATGTGTGCAAAAGGTTATGGTCTAAAGTGAGCATAGAAAAATGCAACGCCCTAATGCACGGTTGCATTTTTCTATGCCTACTAACACCAATCTTATGCTGGTTCAACCAATCTTAGGACATATAACCTATAACTTTATATTCTAAAATTATTTGTAATACCAAGGAAATTTTGTGAAATTTATTTTGCTGATCCTGATTTTGCTTGCTTCTTGCGATTCAGGCGGGGTACAAGAGTATCGCATTAAAAAAATTAAGCCAGAATCCGCGAAAGCTGTGTTAGAGCCGCCCATTGACTCATCACAAACTCCTGTTGTTTTGCCCACCATGCATTCTCCTTTGCCTAAGAAACTGGTTTGGCAAAAACCAGAGCACTGGCAAGACGGGCCTAGTTCTTCCATTCGCATGGCAAACTTTGTAATATCCAAAACAGGCGGCACAGCAGAATGCTATGTGACTGTGTTACCAGGGAATGCAGGCGGAACATTGGCGAATGTGAATCGTTGGCGATCTCAGATGTCATTGCCTCCAATCACAGCAGGCGAATTAGAGGAACATGTTCAAAAAAAACAGCTTGCTGGCCAAGAAGCTATTTTCATGGCTTTGCAAGGCAAATACATAGGCTTAGGGCCAATAAAACAGGTCAATTCCCAAATGCTCATCATGGCTGCGTTCTACGACCAAGGCTCTATCTTTGTGAAAATGGTTGGGCCGAAAAGTATTGTATCTGAGGAAATCACTGCATTTCATCAATTCTGTCAAAGCATTGCAATTCAATAATTTTTATGGATTTTTATGAAATCTTTTCTAAAACAATGGCTTAAACAATTAAGTGCTCCAAGCATTACACTGTGGTTATTGCTCTTGTTGATCGTGCTTGTGGTGATTGGTACATTAGAGCAAGCACAAATTGGCCTATACGCAGCACAGCAGAATTATTTTCATGCTTGGATTGCCTGGTTCCCGTCTCAATCGCTTGTAAAAATACCATTCCCAGGCGGGGCAACTTTATTTCTTGCTTTATTTCTCAATTTGGCCGCAAGTTTTTTTTCTCGGTTTGCTTGGAATTGGAAACAAGCAGGTTTATGGATTTGTCATATAGGCATTGTGCTTTTAGTGATTGGTTCTGCTTTGACCTTTTATCTAGCCCAAGAAGGCGTATTGAAGTTAGGGCCTAATGAAGCAAAAAGCCAGTTTTTCAATTCCAGATTTTATGAATTGGCCTTGACTCAGCAAGGTATTGAATACGATCGAATGATCGCTTTTCCTCAATCCATGCTCATGGATAAAGCAAAATTGCCTCAAAATGATCTACCTTTTACCTTAGAAATTGTAGGATATTGGCCAAGTTGGATTCAGCAACATGCGCATCCTGATTTTGCATCATACGATCCGACCAAAGTGCATGGAGATGAGCCAGGCTGCATGGTCCAAATTTGGGCCAATGGATCAGCCATCGCGCACTATGGCCTGGTACTGGATATTCCCATTGCCTTCACATACCAAGGTGAACAGTACCAACTGATCTTGCAGCATAAGACTTATTTTATTCCATTTCAGGTACATCTAATGGCATTTGAACGAGAACTATACCCTGGAACAGATACGCCCAAGGCATTTACTAGCAAAGTCATGGTGCAAGATACAAAAACACAACGCGAGGCATTGATTCAAATGAACCGTCCATTGCGATACAACGGTTATACTTTTTATCAAAGCTCCTTTTATGAGACAGAAACAGGCTATGGATCTGTGCTGGCTGTGGTTTATAACCCTGCAGAAGAGTGGCCTTATTTTTCCTGCATTTTGATCTTTGCAGGCATGGTCTTGCATTTCTGTGTAAAGCTTGTTGGCTTTATCCACAAGGAATCCAGAGATAAAGGTGAGCATCATGGTTAAAGTATGGTGGATCATTTGGGGCATAGCTTTCTTCAGTTGCCCTATTCTAGTTGCTCAAAGCATTGAGCCGCTCTGGCAGGAAATTCCTGTGCAGCACCAAGGCCGGATCAAGCCATTGGACAGCGTGGCTCGTCTCTTGCTTTCCCAAATTTCTGGAAAAACCACTGTTCAAATAGAGTCAGGCAAGCTATCTGCCACAGCATGGTTCATCCAGGTTCTGTTTCAGCCAACGCAAGCGCAGGGCCATCACATATTTTTGATTGAAAATCCAGAAATTTTAGAGCATCTCCAAATTCCCTATCATAAAATACGCGACCGATATTCATATCATGAGATTCGACCTGCTTTACCGCGACTCTACCAATTTGTTCGACCTTTGCGTTCCAAAGAGCAGCAAGAATTGAATCTGATTGAAAAGCAAATGCTGACTTTATTGCGCAATGTCACATACTTTGAAGAATTTTGTGATACATTTTCTTTTTTGGAGCCATTTCCACCACAGGATGCAGTTTTAGCTCAAAGCCTGGGCATGCCCATGAGCCTTTTGGATTATCTGGATTTTTTACGTTTTAAAGATCAGGCTGAACATCCTAGCTTGAGCCGGCCTGCAATTCAAAAATTACGGATGACTTGGCAAAGCCAGCCTGGTTCAGCATGGATGGACAAAATCCAGGCTGAAGTCATGCACATCATGCAACATAAACTTAGCAAAGTATGCACATTACTGCCTCCTATGCAAAGTGAGCTAAATCATTGGCGATCGCCTTGGCAAACTTTGGTTGCCTCTGTGATGCGAGAAGAGGAAAGCCAGGGCTTGAACCTCTGGATTCAATTGCATCGCGCATATCAGCAGCAAAATCTCCAGAATCTTCAATCTTTGCTCTTGCAGTACCATGCTTGGATCCAGCAAACTGCATTGGATGAAAAATCCTACTTCAAAGTTTCCTTAGAAGCCCATTACAATCGTTTGGATTTGTTTTTTTACACGCGAATTCTATATCTTCTCATTGTGCTTTGCTGTGCCTTATCCTGGCTTGGCCATTGGCTGGAAAAATGCTATTGGCTTGGTATATGTTTCATTCTTTTGGCATTTTTTGCACATAGTTATGGCCTTTTTCTGCGCATGCTCATCAAGGGCCGGCCACCGATTGCGAATTTATATGAAACCATGGTATTTGTGAGTTGGTTTAGCGTTGGAATGGGAGCCATCTTAGAATTTGCATTTCGTAAGCGATTAAAAAGCATTAGCTTATTTGCAGGAGCAGGAATGGGACTCTTTTTGCTCTTCATGGCTGAAAAATTTGCGTATGAAAGCGATACCATGGGCGTGCTTGTGGCTGTGCTTGATTCTAACTTTTGGCTGGCCACACATGTCACCACAATCACCATTGGCTATGCTGCCACGTTGCTTGCAGGTATGATTGGCCAAATTGCCATTCTCCTAGACTGTTTTGCCCGTAAATCCAGCTCAAATACTCATGCTGATTTTATCAGGATGATCTATGGCACCATCAGTTTTGCCACTATCTTTACATTTTTGGGCACAGTACTTGGTGGATTTTGGGCAGACCAATCTTGGGGCAGATTCTGGGGTTGGGACCCAAAAGAAAATGGAGCTTTAGTACTCCTACTCTGGAATGCATTTTTACTTCATGCCAAAGCAAGTGGATATATTCGTTATTATGGCCTTGTTATTGGATCTGTGATGGGTAACATTATGGTAGCCGCAGCTTGGTGGGGTGTGAATTTGCTCAGCATTGGCCTCCACAGCTATGGCTTTAGTTCAGGAATTCGAGACCGTCTCTTATTCTTTTTTGCTTTAGAGTGTATTTTTTTAAGTCTTGGCTTTTGGATTTGGATAAAAAATAACAAAAGAGATCGAAAGATTTAGATTGAGCCTTTTTCTTTTGTCTGGTTAAAATGGAATTTCGTATGGGTGCGAAAACTATTAAAATCAATGAAGGATTTATTTGCGAAAATTGTGGCATGCAAGTGCCGCCAGCTTTTAAAACTTGTAGAAATCATTGTCCACAATGCCTCTATAGCTTACATGTAGATGGCGATGTTCCCGGAGATCGAGCTAGTGATTGCCATGGACTCATGGAGCCAATTGCACTGGAGCAATCCAGCAAGGGCTACATGATTGTGCATCGCTGTACAAGTTGTGGAATCACCCGACGCAATCAAGTATTAGATGATGACGCATGGGATCAAGTCATTGCTTTATCTTTACTTTAGGAAAGGGCAAAATATGGCCAATACCATGCCCAAACCACGTGCGCATATTCTCTTGCTTCTCACCGGCGGCACCATTACGATGACCAAAGATGAACAAGGCATTTTGAAACCAGCACACGATGTTCATGAAATCATCAGCACATTCCCCAAAATGCAAGAAATTGCTGAAATTGAGGTTCTTGAAGTATGTGATATTGACAGCTCCAATATGGCCCCAGGGATCTGGCAAGATTTAGCTAACCATGTATGCATCAATTATGCTCAATACGATGGTTTTGTGATCACGCATGGAACAGATACTTTGCCATACACTGCCACAGCCCTTTCATTTGCTTTACAAAACCTCAATAAACCTGTGATTCTCACAGGTGCCCAAAAACCCATTTCAGAATTAGGCAGCGATTCACCATTCAATATTTTCAATAGTTTCCAAGTCGCAGCCAAAGGAAAAATACGCGAAGTAGCGATTGTATTCGACACGAAAATCATGCGAGGAAATCGCACTTCCAAACGCCATGCCAAAAAAATTGATGCGTTCTGGTCTCCTCAGTTTCCCTTGCTCGGAGAAATTGGCATGGACATCCGCTATTTTTCCTTTGCTGATCATCCTTTGCCAGCAAAGCCATTGGAATTGGTGAATTCTTTTGATTCACAAATCCTTTCGTTAGACCTTTTCCCAGGCTTTGATCCTCAAATTTTATACAAATTACTCGAAACAAAGAATTATCATGGAGTTATCCTCAGAGGCTTTGGAATTGGAAATATCCCGACCAATACCAACCTATTAGCCTGGATTGCTCAAGCTACAGCAGCCCAAATTCCCGTGATCTTGATTTCTCCTTGCCCTGGTGGTACAACCTACCTGGATTTGTATGAAACTGGCACAAAACCCTTGAAAGCCGGTGCCATCTCAGCCTGGGACATGACCTTGGAAGCCGCAACTGTAAAATTGATGTGGATTCTAGGCCAGACCAAGAATATGGTAAAGATCAAAGAACTCTGGCAAACCAATATAGCAGGAGAACTAAACATTTCGTAATCCATAGGTCCAAAAAATCCATTAGAATAGAACTCTCGTATAAGATTGCACTGCAGCAAAGTTTTTTGCCGCGAAGCGGTTTGGGAATAAAGCCTGGGGTTTCTAACCCCAGGTTATATAGGCTCTTATCGTGTCCTGACGGGACACAGGAAAACGTAGCATTCTATCAAAGAGAACTTTTATTGCCGACCGCACTTTATAGGACAAAAATTAAAATTTTGCAGTTCTTTAAAAGGTAGCAATCAGCATGAAATTAGATTTTTTTGATTCTACAAGTTTTTTGCAAAATTTTGTATAAATTTTAAATCTCGTAAATTGAATGAAGTATATTTATTCCCAAGAGTTATATTCAATTGATTCCATATCAAAAAATTTTAGCCCAAGTTTTGGGCTGCTATTATGTCTGGATTGGAGAATCATCTAAAAAAATGCTTGACCAAAGCATTTTTTTTTGTTTGAATCTTAGTCGCTGTTGGTGTGTGCCAATTCAGCAGCGCCCCAGAAAACATCCAAAAACAAGGTACGTTCTTTGCGGTGTTGCGTTGCAGTCTAGAACCCGACCGACAGCGTCTGCTGGAATTGGCGGAAAGAAGCAAGATTTGCTTAACTGGATTTCCCAAAAAAACGTTATAATCAGTTCTTGAGGGAAAGAAGCAAGGTTTGCTTAGTCGCTGTTGGTGTGTGCCAATTCAGCAGCGCCCCAGAAAACATCCAAAAACAAGGTACGTTCTTTGCGGTGTTGCGTTGCAGTCTAGAACCCGACCGACAGCGTCTGCTGGAATTGGCGGAAAGAAGTTCCCAAAAAACTTTATAATCCGTTCTTGTTAGGAGATTGACTTTGAATTATTTAGATTTCATTTTCCTAGGCTTGTATTTTGTGGCTGTTGCAGCGATTGGCTACTGGTCGAGTAAAAAGAGCTTGGATAGCAGCGATTCCTATTTCTTAGGGGGTCGCAGCATTGGCTGGATGGCCATCGGTGCTAGTCTATTTTCGAGTAATATTTCAGCCGAACATTTTATTGGGCTTGCTGGTACTGGTGCTTCCAGTGGTCTTGCAGTAGGCCAATTTGAATGGTTAGCTTGCTTGATTTTGATTCTCCTAGGCTGGTTCTTTGTGCCATTTTATCTCAAAACCGGCGTATTTACCATGCCAGAATTTTTGGAAAAACGTTACAATGCCTCATGCCGTAATTATTTATCTGCCATATCATTGATTGCATATGTATTTACCAAAGTAAGTGTGGCAGTGTATGCCGGAGCTGTTGTGTTGCAAACCATCCTGGGCTGGAATATTTGGGTCGGAGCCATTGTTTTGATCCTAGCCACAGGGCTTTACACGATTTTTGGCGGACTTAGGGCCGTGATTTATACAGATTTCTTCCAGGCTGGTGTGCTGATCCTTGGCGGGATTGTTTTGACCTGGATTGCAGTGACCAAAGTAGGCGGTTTTGATGTGATGACACAAAAGTTGCAGCCCGAGTTCTTCAATCTCTGGAAATCCATGGATCATCCTGATTTCCCTTGGACTGGCATTTTATTTGGCGCGCCAATTCTGGGTATATGGTATTGGTGCACAGATCAGATGATTGTGCAGCGCACATTGGCAACCAAACATGTGGAAGCAGCCCGACGCGCTACGATTTTTGCTGGGTTTCTCAAATTGCTCCCCGTCTTTATCTTAGTAATGCCAGGGTTAGCAGGCGCATTGTTGTATCCCAATATCAAACCAGATGCAATGTATGCCACGATGGTGAATGATCTTTTACCAGTGGGGATCAAGGGCTTGGTGATTGCTGCATTGCTGGCGGCTTTGATGAGTTCGCTTTCTGCTGTTTTTAACAGTAGCTCTACTCTAGTGGTCATTGATTTCTACAAAAAATGGCGGCCACAAGCCACTGAAAAAGAATTGGTGCGAAGCGGCCAAATCGCCACTGGAATTTTAGTGGTAGTTGGTCTTTTGTGGATTCCGTTTATTGGCATTATGAGCAATCAATTGTATATTTATCTACAATCAGTACAAGCCTATATTTCCCCGCCTATTGCTGCTGTGTTCTTGCTTGGACTTTTGTGGAAAAGAATCAATGGAGCTGGCGCATTTAGTGCTTTAATCACTGGCTTTGTGCTAGGTGCATTCCGTTTTATTTGTGAAATGGGCATCAAAGCACAATGGCTAAGCGGTGAGCCATTTCAAACAATTGCACAGATTAACTTCCTGCATTTTGCAGTGATTTTATTTGCAGTTTCGATTGTGGTGATGACCATTGTCAGCCTCTTGACCAACCCACCTGACCCAAAGCATCTGGAGATGTTCCAAAAAGTCAAAGAAGTCAAGTTAGAAGAAAAAACGCAGATCAGCAATGTTGTCTTAAGCATTATTTTGATAGTCACTGTGCTGGTTTGCTGGTACATCTTTAGCCCATTAGTATTTAAGTAAATTTGCTAATTTACAAATGAATGAAAGCCGCCTGCTTCGTAGGCCTTTTATGGCAATCAGAAGCAGGCGGCTTTATTTTGTATGAGAATGTGGAGCCCAATTTATTGAATCAGCATCGCATCGCCATAGCTATAAAAACGGTATTTTTTTTGGATCGCCTCTGCATAAACTTGGCGAATGAGTTCTGTGCCTGCAAAAGCAGATACCAGTAATAAAAGCGTGCTTTTGGGTAAATGAAAATTCGTAATCAAGCCTTGGACAATCTTGTAGGTATAACCAGGGTAGATGAATAAATTGGTCTGCCCTTTGCCAGGTATGATTTGTCCTGTCTGGCCTGCTGCTTCCAGGGTACGGCAAGAAGTTGTGCCTGTGGCAATGATCCTGCGATGTTCTGCCATTGCTTGATTGATCTGCAGGGCAGCTTGGTCAGAAACTTCATAAAGCTCGTGGTGCATCTGATGCTGTTCGATTTCTTTTACTTTAATTGGCAAAAATGTACCTGTGCCTACATGCAAGGTAACTTCAATGATCTCTACTTGCTGCGTTCGCAGGGTATCTAAGATTGCTTTGGTAAAATGCAAACCTGCGGTAGGAGCTGCCACTGAACCTGGAATTTGGGCATATACTGTCTGATACCTCTCTTTGTCTTGTTGAATTTTGCTCGAAGATTCTGCTTTGTACTTGCGTTTGATGTATGGTGGCAGAGGGGGAAAGCCTATTTCAGCAAGGATTTCAAGCACAGGTTTTCCATGAAAATCCAATTCCCAGCCTTCATTAGTACGGCCAATCACTGTGGCAGTGTATGGCTCAAAGTAAAAGCATTCGTCTGTTTGGGGAATGCGTGTGGTTTGGATTAAAGCAATGCAATGATCTTTTTCTGAATGCAGCACCAATGCATCTACTTTTCCACCTGTTTTTCGATGTCCAATCAGCCTGGCATAAAGAACTTTGGTGTTATTGATCACCAAAACATCTCCAGGTTGTAGGAATTCTGTAATTTTAGAAAACGAGCCTGCATGTTGCCAGGTTTGCTGGCTACGATTGACGACCAAAAGCCGGGATTCTTCACGGCTACATGGCGGCTCTTGTGCAATAAGATTTGGATCAAGCTCATAATCAAATGCAGAAATATCCATAATATGAAGCAGCGGCTGGATAAAGAAATCCAGCCGCTGCTTTTCCTTTCTCAATCTAACTCAATAGACAATGTACATTCTTTGCAGTGTTGCTTTGCAGGCTAGAAACTAACCGACAGGGGCGGCTGCAATTGGCGGAAGGCAGCGAGGAATGGCCGTCAGCGCCAGCCTGTGCCAATTCAGCAGCGCCCCAGAAACCGTTCAAAGGCAATGTATCGTTCTTAGCATTGCTACGTTGCAGGCTAGAAATCATCCGAAGCGTCTGCTGGAATTGGCGGAAATCAACATGGCTACAATAAGACATCAATCTTTCTTGGGGGAATATATTTGGGGTTTTTCAATGCCACGCAGAACCTTTAGGCCATTGTAGGCCAGTGCTTCCATTTCAAATTCGCCAGGATAAATGCTATATTTATTGGCTAGAGATTGGGGCAAATGGCGCATGATGTCTTCGATAAATGTTTTAGCATGTGCCATACCGCCTGTGAAAATCAATTGGTCTACTTCATCAGGATAAAAAGCAGGCAAAACACTGCATATTTGCTTGGCCAATTGATAGACAAAGGCATTGTAGAAGGTTGTGGCTTCAGGTTCGCCAGCTTGGACACGTGCCAAGATTTTTTGGAAATCTTGTGTCCCGAGCAACATGGCAAACCCGCCTTCTCGTGTGACCATTTCGTATACTTTTTCTTTGCCGTATCGTTCAAGCAATTCCATAGTTTGCACAGGGTTCAAAGCCCCAGCGCGGTTCATGGCGAATGTACCTTCTCCATCCAGGGCATTGCTCACATCAACAGCTCGGCCTTTTCGATGGGCTGCTACGCTGATTCCTCCACCTAAATGAACGCCGATCACATTCACAGAATGGTAGGATTTTTTATTTTCTTCTGCCCAGCGTTGGGCCACATATTTTTGATTGAGTGCGTGCCATCGTGGTCTGCGCATCATACCTTTGATGCCTGTGATTTTAGCAGAAAGTGATTGTTCATCGAGCACCACAGGGTCTGCAATGTATGCTGGGCAGCCAATTTGCTGTCCTATTTTTTTTGCAATCATTGCGCCTAAATTCGATGCATGCACTCCATTTCGGGCAGTTCGTAAGTGCTCCAGCATTAAATCGCTAATTTCATAGACACCACCTTTGGGCAGTTCATCCACTAGGCCGCCTCTTCCCATCACGCAAGACAAATGCTTCAGATCGCAATTTTGCTTGGATAAGACTTCCCAAATTTTGGACATGCGATATTCAGCGCTTTTGTCTAAATCACTCAGAGAAGGGGCTTGTGTCCCATCTTTACTGTGATCAATATTGATGTTGAAGATTGGATGGTAGTCGTGGAACAAGGCAACTTTGGTGCTTGTAGATCCTGGGTTGATGACCAATACTTTGTAGCTATGCACAGTTTGATAAATTTCATGTGCTTTTTGATACCAGTGCTCTTTGTTTGGAATATCAGAGATATCTTTTGCTAGTGCAGCGGCCATCATAGCGCTGTATACAATATCTTTGACAGGGGAACTGCGAGAGAGATCAAAGATAGGTTTTTTGAATCCAGACCAGCAAATGGTGGACAAAATATCTTCATAAGCTAAGAAAGTTTTATAATGCTGATTGGCAGACACAACAGACGCGCAAACATGAACATTGGCATAGCCAGCAAGTAAAGTCTTGCTTGCTTTTTTGCGTGCAATCCTTGGATCTGCTGCAGCTTCTACTTGGCATTCATCAGCGATGAATGAAGCATCTTGTAACATTGGATCGTCAGCTTTTCTTTTGCTCAGGCCAGTGACAACCGCTGGGATGACTTCTTCTCGTAAGAAACGGATATATGGGCTTAGTTCATCTGAGCCTGCTGTAGAATGCGTAATAAATGCTCCAACAGGTGCTTCGCGTGTGAGCAATTTATGCCAACGCAGTGCTGCAATAGATTGGTCAACTTTCAATTGAATGTAGCGATTTTTTTCATCTTGAAGTTTGGCTATATTTTGTTCATAGACTTCTTTGGTGATGCTGCCAGCATCCAGCAATGATTTTAAAATTTGCGGGCCAGAGATAAAGCCATATTCCATCGAAGGTTTGCCCATTGCTGGATCAACAATGGTTAAAAAGCTTTGCTCACGCAAAACGCCTTCTTGCTGATCTTCCACACGATGAGGTTTTGCAAATTCTACGGTCACTGAGCATACGATATTTTCTTGGTTTGGGTCTTTATTGACAATGTATAGGCCTTTGCGGCTATGGTCTGCTGTGCTGGCCGCAAAACCGCCAACTTCAGCATCTGCATATCCACGACGTGTCATCATCAAAGACAAAGTCAATGGTTCATACAGTGCCTTACGTGCTTGTTCTTTAGTAAATTGAGCGATATCCTCTTGAGTCACCCGGCCTTTGGCCATCTGCTTTTTCATATACTGCAGAGTAATTTCCCAGAATTCGTCGCACAATTCATCAATCAACGGATCAAAAGCCCCTGTTTTGAGGATCGCAGGGCTTAAAGGAATGGTGCGAATCTGTGGGAAATTTTTGAGTATCGCCAAAGCGTCTTGGATATTGCCAGCATAAGCTTCTGGAAATACTACACAGACTGGTTTTGTCAATTTTTGCAATTGCTCTTGCAAATTCTTTTCAATTTTGCTTTCCATAGGTCTTTCTCTGTTATGAAATGAAAATGAAAACCATGCCAAAGTGAAAAATTCTGATTCTAACGAATTTTGAAAGCCCAAAAAACACTATGATCAAAGCAATGCTTCGGATAACGAATTTTTGGGAGCGAATATTTCTTTACAAAATCGCAAAAGATGTTATGATCACGACAAAAAGTAGTATAGCATATTTTGTTGTCAATAGGAAATTTTATCTAAAATCAAAAATTTGATTTTATGGAATTTTTTGAAAATAGAAATCAAAAAATTTTGATTTTTTTATTGACATTCTTGCCAATTTTGCTATAATATTACCCGCTATATGTATCACAAAGCCGAGATGGCGGAATTGGCAGACGCGCTAGGTTCAGGTCCTAGTGGGGGTTACACTCCATGCAGGTTCAACTCCTGTTCTCGGCATCATTCTATTATAGCATTATTTCTTTGAGAGCTATATTCCCATATAGCTCTTCTTTTTTTTAAAGCCTATTCTATAAAAATTCCTTTGTTTTTAAAATATACAAAGCATGGGTTCTGCTAAAAGGGGCAAGGTGAGCAAAAGCCATAATTGATGGAGCATGATACCCAATGAATTAGGCAATACTGATTTCTTTGCAAGCCAATGAGTTAACGTGGTTTGGGCTATAGTAGCGAGGCATTGGAGCAAAAAAAATAAGCTCATGTAGCCAAACATAGAAAATCCTTGGCTCACGAAGATGAGATATTCATGTAGCAATGCGCTTGTGGCAAAAACAGCACAGACTGCAATCAATGGCCTTTTTGTCCCACCTAAGGGCAGAAAAATATTGCGATGGGCAACATCTCGAAAGTAAAGATTCCAACGTTTTCCCCACATTTCTCTTGGTGAGGATGACATCAAGGGATTGTTGAAAATTTCTTGAAAATAGATACCAGTCTGCATCATAATACCTATCACACAATCTACAAGACCAGCAAAAACAAAATATCCAGAAAGGCCCAGGCAAAGCATTTTAAGATAATAATATTCATAAAGAATTGGAAATGTAGAAGTGCAAAGCCATAAACAGACCAAAGCGATCCATTTGGGAATAGAGCGAAGAAGGCGCTTCTGGCCTTGTTTGCGGTTATGCTGTCTTTGTTCTATGGATGCTGGCCAAACAGAATCTGGAAAATTCATGCTCCAGAATAAGTATCTTGGAAATGACTCCACCATGGCAGGATCGTAAACACGACTGTATGCTATCTCTAATGTTTTGATAATTTTATTGAAAACAATCATTGCAGCAAGGAAGAGCAATATAGGTGATGTGGTTGGCAGCCAGAATGGCAATAGAATGGAGACCATGATCACGCAACAGATGCCCAAGATACGCTGAATACCATGGCTGGCTTTTAAAAGGAAATAATCCAATGGATATAATGCACCAAAGGCAAGAAAACTGAAAATCAGCGACATGCTTCCTCCTCAAATTCTAATTTCTTTTGCGAGTTTGCTTGCTTTTTTGCCGATATAAGGATAAACTTTAGCAAATTCGTTTGGAGAATTGTATGGCAGAACCAAAAAAAGCGACGGATAAATCTGTTCTTTTGGGAAGTACCACTCGCGTTAGTGTGGATGAACGTTTAGCACAAATCGTTGCAGAAGCAACGGATGAGACGCGAGATAAAAAAGCAAGTACTGCTGCTGCGCAACGTATTTTTGAGCGATTGCAACGAAAAAGTACAGAGCCAGGCAAAGCTCCGTCAGAAACACCATCAAGTTTTGGCTCTCAATCGCAAGAACCTGATGCAACGGTAGTTGACGCAGTTGACTCTATTTCGCCAGGCCCTCCAAGAAAAGCTCAGCCAGAAGAGCAAGAAAATATCCATGACATCATGCTGATCGGTGAATTGGCGCAGGTATACGAAGCAATGCAAGCAGGCTGGCTTGCCCGTGATGCTGTGGTTGAGATTATGCTACAACGTTTGCAAAAGGAAAAAACTGGCGAAACACTTCATTTTCTTGATGTGGCTTTAGAACAACGCTACCTAAAGCAAGATCAAGTAGCCAGGCTCAAAGAAGTGGTGCAATCCAATCGAAAAGCCTCGGATTTGCCCAAAATCAGCAAAATGGACTTAGTGTTAGGACAAATTTTAGTAGAATATAAGCTGCTAGAACGCAAACAACTTCAAATTTTTCTGAGAGTCGTCCATAATTTGATGATGCTTGGCATTGATCGGAATCTACCTCAGCTTTTAATTGCATCCAAGACATTGGCGGCAGACATTGTGAATCCCTTGTTGGATCAGTGTAGGCAACAAGCTCAACAAAAAATTGCCGATGAACTAGAATCAATGGCTGTGAGTACCAAGGCATTGATGAGCAAAACATCTCGTACATATCCTGTAGTGACGATTACCGCGGTAGTCATAGTGGTCTTTGTGGTTTTCCTTGGATCGAACTTGTTTCAAAAAGCAAAACGAATTAGCACATTGCCGACTTCTACGACAACTGAACCAGTAACGGTCCCTGTGCCTGAACCTACGCCAACTCCCGAACCCATAACCCCAATTCAGCCGCCTCAGCCACCTCCAATCTCTACTCCTGTTCCTGAGGTTGTTTCTCCGAAGATATTGGAAAAGCAATTGATGGAACAAATGCAAGACCGTGGTCTAATTCAATGGGGGCCATATTGGATACCAATAGAGCACCGAAAAGAATTGGCACAAAAATGGGAAGTCGGTACTAAGGCAGGATTAGTGCAATTCCTTGTGACAGAATGGAATGTCCGTTATCAACCAAATACATTACATTCTAAGCCGATGTTGATTGTGCAAGGGCGTTGGGATGTTCCTCAACTACCAGCGGGCATGAATTTAGTTTTAGATGCTCAATTACTTCATGGTCTTAAAGATAGTCCACCTTATGGACTCCAAAATTTTTTATGGAGACCAGGCCCTGTGCTCGAAGTGGCCTGGGATCCTTTGCCAAAAGAACTGGCTCCAGGAATTTATTGGATTAGGATCTCGCTCATCCCGGAAATTCAAACAGAATTCTTAAGATTTTTCTTATCTTTAACAGAAAAAAAGACTTGGGAAATTCCAATAGCAATTGGAACACCCAAAGAGGTAGCCCAATATTATCCAGCATATCGCCAGGAATTGGAGAAAATTGGACAACAGTTAAGGAATGTGCACCAGCAACTCCAACGTATGCTTCAAAAAGGCAAAAAACTAAGCAGCTCAGAATGGAATCAAACTTATCAAAATTGGCAATCAGAACTGCAAGGTATAAATGATCTTATGCAAAATTTGTTAAAGCAAAATTGGATCCCAACTTTTATGGATGTCCCTCTGTATTGGGATCAAACTTATCAACAACTCCAACATATTGTCTTACTGTTGGATACTTGGCATAAGAGTTTTGAAACAGGTATGCCTAATTTAGCTGCAGAAAACGCACGTTTTGAAAAACAGTTCGCTGCTATGAAACTTCATCTCATTCGCCAGGAAAGAAGTTTGGTCAAAATGCTTTCTCAACCAATTTTGATTTATGCACTTAAGTAAGAAGAAACCACCAAAAATTAGATACATTTTTGCGAAAATCTTTTTCCCAATAAAAAAGCGCGCCCGGCAGGACTTGAACCTGCAACCTTTGGATTCGAAGTCCACCACTCTATCCAATTGAGCTACGGGCGCGAAACACATCCGAATTTTCGTACGATGTGGGTTATATTATATCATACCTCTACGAAATTGCAAGAAAATTTTTAAAAAAATTTTCTCTATGGCAAAAGTTTGGGAGGAAAAATTATGCAAATGAAACGAAAAACTCAGGCAAATGCCTTAATTTTAGCTCTTTCTGTGATGTTTATCCTTGCCTCCCTGGGGATATGCTTTTCACAGTTAATGATCCTTGAAAATAGGGCTGCGTTAAATTATAGCGAGGCCTTGTCCGCGGATTTTTTGGCACAAGCTGGACTTGAATACGCAGTCTTGAAACTTCGCCAAGATTTTAACCAAGATTTGACAAAAACCAACAGAGATTGGCTATATCGCAGGA
>JAKLHB010000074.1 GCA_022710345.1 Planctomycetota bacterium | reverse complement strand
TTAAAAAATTAAGCATTATCTGTGTCAACGAAAATAAATCCAAAAAAATTTCTCTCGGAAATAAAAGTTCTCCTTGCACTAATGCTTTTATTTTAAGCAAAAGAGATATATGGGAAATTATGAATCTCATCATACCACATCTTCCGAAGGTGTGTCAATCAAAAATTCCAAAAATTCTTGTGAAATTGGTGGATGCTCTCCAAGGCACACGAGGCTGCTTTTTCACAGTTTCATGCAGCACTTTCCTCAAATAACAACGGCATTTCTGGATATGCTTTTTGCTGAGGCTATGTTTGTTTCTGGCTTAAAACCGTGATGAAGAAAACCATTGACCACTTACTCCAAAATATTCTGCTACTTTTCCTATTGCTATTCTGCTTTCCATTTCTTTTGCAGAATAGCAAATTCACTCTCTTAGGTCACAAATTATCCGTTATCAGTATTGCTGCGCTTCCTTACCTATAGATTCGCCTTCGTTTCATTAGGGAGATATTTGAGATATGAGAAGACGATCAAAGCCAGATGAAATGGCATACACAGAGCAAAGAACCACAGCAAGATGTGCCATACAAAACCAAAGATCTGGGTGGTAATATTTTCCGAGCGGGCATCCGGAGCCATTCCTAAATGTTCGCTGACCAATTTAAACTCTATGGCTTTGGCAAAATTAAAGGATGTTACTGCAGGGCTGTACACAACGAAATAGTTAGATTCGAGATAACTGTTAAACTCTCTCTGAACTCTTTGGGCAACCTCTGCAAGTTCTTGGTAATTGGGCATCTTTTTTGACGTTTTCCCCTTGTCAAAAGTATCCATTGCTTTCCAAAACTTTTCCTTGCTTGCCAAAACCCACTCTGGCCTCCACTCCTCCTGGATTTGCTTGATGAGAGCAAGAACCTCTTTCTCGTCCTCATACGTTGGCTGATAGCAAAACGTTTCCAGTTGTCCCAGCAAGAACCGTATCTCTTGCACAGACTGCTGGTAGTGCTTGGGCATTGGAAACATTGCTTTTGTCTCATATGCTTTTTTACCCACCCCAGAGGGGTTTAAGCCCTCAACGTAGTTTTCCGATTGTGCAGGGACTCTTTGCAATTCTGAAAGATGACTCTCTTGTTGGACTTCGGCAATATCTTGAGTGGATGCTTTAGGCCTCTCCAATACCTTCATTGTTTCTCCGGCTTCCTGGACAATTACCCTGGCAAGCTGTTTGACGAGAGATGGCCTATATTGGCTTTGATCCCAGAAATGCTTGAATTTTTCTTGTTCTTCGGGAGGCATATTGCTCAAACTGTCGTATACAGTGACTTTTTCTGGAGTGTAGTGAAAGGCAAAAAAGATCGAGTCTCGCATTGGTATAAAAACAAATCCCCAAAGGTCGTATGGATTTCTGTTGGTAGTGAGGTGTACCAGGGTATTTTCCTGGTATGAGCAGACAGCCAGTAACGCCTCTTGGTATTTGTCGTTCAAAGTTTCAAGAAGTGCACCAGGATCCTCCTTATTCTCAATTTTCTGCTGAAGTGCCGGCAGATGGTGTTTTAAAAACATCAGCGTAGTCTCTTGCATTTGGTTTTTAAAACTGTCCGGGGAACTCGGGGATTGTACCAGGTTCTTTTCCAAGATGACATTGGTGGGGATGAGGTTGTCGAACTGGTAGACATAGGAAAAGTAGTAGAAAAATACGCCCAGACAAACAAAGGTAGATGAAGCGACAAAAACCAAACGGCGGTAACACCTGGCAGAAGTGAGACGAATGGCGCAAACTATGAGGGGAATGGCAAAAAAGTTGCACAGGAAATAGACAAGCACGAATTCCAAGATCGCCCATTTTATGGCAAAGCTCAGGCCAAAAACCTGCGAAAGTTGATAGGTGCGCACAAACCCTTCGATAAACAAAATCAGGATAATCCAGTGGATCAGGGTAAAATATTTGCCAAGTTCGTTGCGGGTCATACGCGAACCCAGTAAAAAACTTATGGTGCTGGTAACAGGGTAAAGCAGATAGTAGACGATGGTTTTGGGCGCATGCCTCTGGTAGAACTCTTCCACAGAGTTTAAGATTCTGGCGGCATCTCCTAGCAGCGGAAAAGCTTGCAAATAAGACAGGACCTGTTTCTTGCCAAAGCATCCTTTGAGAAGACATCCCAACAGAAGAAAGACCACGAGTAAGAGCAGTTCGGGTTTTCCCAACATCACCGTGACTACCACGAACACTGCGCCGATAAGCACGATAAAAAAGAGCATGCCAAAAATTTGCAACATTTTGGAAAATGATAGCATAGCTTGCCTCCTTACAAAAATCGGTTTGCAATCAATAGATAAAAGTAAGCAATCTTGAATCGTTGGTCTCACCCAAAGCAAGACCAACATCAGACTAAAGAATTGTGCCATTGAGCATGAAAGCGACCGTTTGGTAGGTCGCTTTCATCCATCAGGTTATTTCTTCACAATTTCCAGGCGTTCGGTCATGACATCGCTGCTATTGCATCCGACCATGATTTGGAAGATTCCTGGTTCTAGGACATATTGGCAATCACGGTTGTAGAAGTAAAAATCTTTGGGTGTCAGGGTAAAGGTAATTTCTGCGCTAGAGCCTGGGTCAAGGGTGATTTTGCGGAAGCTGCGCAATTCTTTCATAGGCCGTGTGATGCTTGCTACTTCATCTCGGATATAAAGTTGTACGGTTTCTGTTCCTGCGCGTTTGCCTGTGTTGGTCAAAGTAACCTGGACTGTGCAATTTTCTTGATCAGTGATTTTGGTTTGGCTCAACTGAGGTTTGCTAAGCTGGAATGTGGTGAAGCCGAGGCCGTATCCAAATGGATAAAGTGGGGTGTTGGGTATATCAAAATATTTGGATGTATATTTGTTGCTTGGGTCCATGGGGCGGCCTGTGCTTTTGTAACTATAGTAGATGGGAATTTGGCCAACAGTGCGTGGGAACGTGATCGGTAATTTGGCTGATGGGTTATAATCGCCAAACAATACAGATGCCACAGCCGGCCCTGTTTCTGTGCCTAAGAACCAGCATTCGAGGATAGCAGCAACATTGGCTTCTGCCCATGCAATGGTCAAAGGGCGGCCATTGAGGAGCACAAGAATGATGGGTTTGCCTGTTTTATGGAGTTCTTGGAGCAATTGTTCTTGAACGCCAGGCAAATCCAAAGATGCTCTGCTGGCAGCTTCGCCGCTCATCCAGGCAGCTTCGCCTAAAACTGCGACCACAGCATCGGCTTGATTGGCAATTGAAACTGCTTCTGCAAAGCCTTGTGTATTCGCATCTTGAATAGCGCAGCCTTGGGCATATAAGATTTTGGTTTCAGGGGAAACCGCGGCTTGAATGCCAGTGAGAATCGGGATTGCATCTTTGGTATCTCCGGCACCCCACCAGCAGCCTAACAGCTCAGATTGGTTAGCGGCCAACGGCCCAATCACTGCCAAGGTTTTGATTTTTTTATCCAAAGGCAGAATCTGATCTGTATTTTTTAGCAGCACAATGGATTCTTGGGCCATTTTGCGAGCCACAGAGCGATGTTCAGGTGTGAGCAATTTGGACATAGCGTGTTCTGGATCGCAGTAATGGTATGGATTTTTGAACAATCCCAATTGCCACTTAATGGCCAAAATACGACGCACAGCATCATCAATCATAGCTTCGGAAACGATTTTCTTTTCTACTAGTTTTGTCAGCTCATTTTGGAAAATGCCGGCTTCCATGTCCATATCTACGCCAGCGGAAATGGCTAATTTGCCTGCTTCTGCTGGGTTTGCGGCTACACCGTGGGGAATAAGCTCCTGAATGGAGGTATAATCTGTCACAATAAAGCCATCGAAGCGCCATTCACGGCGTAAAATATCCGTGAGAAGCCAACGGCTGGCTGTGCTAGGCACGCCATTGATGTCATTGAAGGATGTCATAAAAGTCTTGACACCGGCTTGGACAGATGCGTGGAATGGAGGCAGATACACTTCTCGTAAGCGCTGTTCTGACATGTCCACAATGTTGTAGTCTCTACCTGCTTCAGCAGCGCCATAAGCAGCATAGTGCTTTGCACAGGCTATAATGGTATCTTTGGCGGATAAATCTGTGCCTTGGAATCCACGAACCCTGGCTTGTGCAATAACGCTGCCTAAGTATGTGTCCTCGCCCGAGCCTTCGGCAATTCTGCCCCAGCGTGGGTCACGGGCAATGTCCACCATAGGTGCGAATGTCCAATGAATGCCAACTGCTGATGCTTCTTGAGCTGCTACTCTGGCTCCTTGTTCGATTAAATCTAAGTTCCAACTGCTGGCTTCGGCTAAAGGAATGGGAAAGATGGTACGGAAGCCATGGATCACATCAAAGCCAAAAATCAATGGGATTTTGAGCCTGGTTTCTTCCACGGCTATTTTTTGCAATTGATATATAAAATCTGGGGTGACTGCATTGAACAAAGCGCCTACTTTGCCTTGCTTGAGATAACCCAGATATTGATCTCTTAAAAAGGGCCCCTTTTCACCCCAATCTGCGGTGTATAGGGTAAGCTGGCCGATTTTTTCTTCTAATGTCATTCGAGAAAGCAATGTTTCGATAAAGGTGAATTGATCCATGTTTTCAGCAGACAATGGTTCTTCTTGAATTTCTGACATCAGTTCATCCATTGCCTTAGATTCTGGGTCTTGCGGTTGTTGGGCTATCAGATTTGGCAAAAAGAATAATGCTAGAATGCATATAAGGGAAGAAAAAGAAAATAGTTGCATAACTCAGCTCCTTATGGATTCAAAATACGAAATAGACAGAGCGCTCCGAGAAGCACCAAAATCAAACCCAAAATGGTGTGCAATTTTGCTACTGGAATGCGATGGGTAAGCCATGCTCCTAATGCAGGCGCGCACAATGCTCCTGCACACAAGGGAACAGTCAATTGCATGTTCCAAGGTGCACCTAATAATTGCCAAATGATGAAGCCTGCTAAGCAAATCGGGCATTCGGCGAGGTCTGTGATGGCAACGGCTGCCTTACTTGGAACTTGAATGAGCACTTGGCCACCAGCCACTAAAGGGCCATAGCCTCCGCCGGAAAGCCCCTTGTTAAAAGCACTCCAAAATCCCAAAATCATGAATTTAGGCCAGGTAAACATCAAGTGCATGTTGGCTAAAATCATAATGCCAAGCACAAACACAAGTGTTCCAATGTAAATAGAAAGTACAGTCTTAGGGATTTTGATGCCAATGAAGCTAGCAATGATCACGCCAATTAGGCCAAACCCTGCGATCCAATAGACTTTTTGCATGTCTTGGGTTTGCCAATCTCCAAAATTCACATTATGAAAGTGATGATGAAAGAACCCCGCGCTTAGGCCGCCTAATGCTTGGGATAAAAGGATGGCAGGGACAATAGTTTGTGGATCAAATCCCAGCAAAAGTAAAATAGGGCTTCCTAGTGTTCCATAGCCTTGGCCTAATGCGGAATCTATGGTTTCTAAGAAAAAGGCGAGGGCAAAAAGACTGATGAGGATTCCAAAATCGGTTGCGATAACAGTTTCTCCTAAAATCTAAAATTTTGAGGCTTGTCGCAATGGAAACTCACTTCCGCCAATTGCAGCAGACGCTGTCGGTTAGTTTCTAGCCTGCAAAGCAACTCAGCCAAGGACGTACATTGTCTTTGGATGGTTTCTGGGGCGCTGCTGAATTGGCACCAGCGGGGCAAAAAGACTGATGAGGACTCCAAAATCGGCTGCGATAACAGTTTCTCCTTAGAGTTTGGAAATTCTGATGATTACGTTTTGGAAATTTAGAATTTAAAAATATAGTGGGTACCCAAAAATTTGCTTGACAGTTGATGAAAAATTGGATTAAATTATAGCATAATTTTGCGGATTTGTCTAGCAAAGTTCTTGCTAAGTAAGTGTAGCGAAAATGCAAAGGCAGTTTTTATGAGATTTTTGTTCAAGCAATGGATTTTGTATATCATTGGTACTGGACTGTTAGTCCATGCCTTTGCTCAATCATTGGATATTGAAACCCGAATTTTGCAGCATTTTGCTATCATAGAAGATAGTGAAAGCACGGCAGCGCAAATAGAAAATAGTTCAGCGGCTATCCTGGCTATGGGCAATCCAGCGATTTTTTTGGTTCAAAAGCGTTTTTCAGAAACTCACCATCCAAGATATTTTTATCTTTTAGAAAAATTAAAGCAAAAAGAAAAAATAGAGGATGATGCGACTGAAGGCAATTGGAAAGAAAAATACTTTCGTTTGCGTTTTGAGAATGCCAAACGATTAGCAGCAACAGATAAAGTTGAGGATGCCCAGCGATTGGCAGAAGCCATTCTTTTGGTCGAACCTGCATTGGTGTTTAAAGGCGAAGTGCAGGATTTCATTCATCAATGCAGAAATTTGCTCATTCATCAGCAAGTTGTTTCTGGAATTTTAGTTAGTGCACAGACTTATGTGTATCCTGGTGTTCCTCTAACACTCAAACTTGGGTTTCGAAACCACCAGGTTATTCCCATTCAACTCATGGCTGGTCCTAAAAATGCCATTGTTTTGGACATTGTGATGCAGGAATTTTCCATAGATGGCGAGTATCGAGAGCAGACTTTTTCTCAAATGATTGAGTTGGCTCCAGAGATTACATTAGGTTCAGGCCAATCTCTACAATATTCCATCAAAATTCCAAATACTCAAACTCGAGCTTGTTATACACGATGGAAAATTGTAGGTCGAGTGCCACGTTGCAGGGTGCAGGTTGCTGGCAAAAGTGTATATCCGCAGATCGCATTCCCTCCAGTAGTGATCCATGGCATTCCGCGTGAAATGGAGCATCATCTTCGAGAACCTGCTCAGACTTGTTCGTATGCTTTGCAATTGGATCAGCCTGAAGCATTGTTCTTTGCATCCTTTTTCTTAACTCAGGCAGACCAGCAGAAATTGATCCCTGAATGGATTGCTCATTGGATGGAAAAAAAATCCAAGGTTGCTCGAATCATTCCAAATATCTTGAGAAATCTCACAGGCCATTCTTTTGCCACTCCAATTGAATGGCATAATTGGTGGCTTGCTCAAAAACAGCTTGGAGAAAATCCATGACAACAACATGGAAGAGAGTAGATGGCAAATGTGCCTATTGCCGGCAATCAGTTGCTAAAATCGGCATCAAATCTGGGAAATTAGTGGTGGATGAATATTATGCTGCTTGGGGTTGTTGGCAAAAAGTGCCTGGCAAATCAGAAATGCAGGTAGTATGCAGTGTTTGTCAAAAAAAGAAGGCCAAAGAAATCCCGCGCAAACAAAGGCAAGAGGCTTCTAAAAGCAAAAAAAAGCCTCGGCAGTCTTATTGATTTTTTATAATTTTGAAAGAACCTAAATTATGAAAATCTTTTTAATATCCGCTGTTGTAATTTTGCTGCTGTGTGCTTGTTCCAAAGAGCAACTTCCACCAGAACCCAAATATCCTTACAATATGTATGATGAAGATGTGCATTCTTTTTGCTCTTTGATCATGGAGGGCGATAAGTCTGGCTTAGAGCCTAAAAATCTTGTTTTTAGCAAAGAAGACGGACTGGATGCTCTGAAAGAAATTTGGGGCAAAGTGGAGGGTTATACAATCACAAAAACCATTCACATCAGTGCCAAAGCATATTATTTTATGGATCTCCAAATCAAAAATGTTGGAAAAAGAAAATACAGAATTTGTTATTATCCTGATGCCAGCAAAATTTTTATAGCATTTCAGAAATTATAAAATTCTGTGTATGAGAACGCAAAAGATTCTTAAATTTCTGCTTGACAATCTAGTGCAAATAATATATAATCCCTCTTAAATTTATTTGCTGGTTGCAGAAGTCGGGGCGATTGGCCCGCATGCTTTTATGAGCAGTCTCAATGCTTTCAGCCACTTGAATTTATCAGAAAGGTATCTATTTTTTATGAGTATTAAAATCAACATTGATAAAGCAGACAATATTGATAAGGTATTGCGCCGCTTCAAAAAAATGTGTGAAAAAGAAGGCTTGATCAAAGAAATTAAGAAAAAGCAATATTACGAAAAGCCATGCCAAAAAAAGCGCAGGGAATACCTTAAAAGGAAACGCCGTCATCAAAAATTGCTCAATTTGATGAAGCAAGGTATCCAAAAAAAGAAAAAACGCTTCTAATTGCTCAATCTCCAACGCTGGCTGGCAGGCATTCCTAACGGCAAAGTTCTAGGATGCTTGCCGTTTTGTTTGGAATCTGTATGTGGTTGCAATTATCAACACTGCGTACTTTTTTACAGCAAGGAATCCAAGCCACAGATTGGCAGCATCTTATAGAATTAGGCATGGAGTTTGCCCAACGCATGTTTCCAGAATCGCAAGTGCTTTGCTTTTGGCACTCTATGATAAGCTCACAGTGGGAATTGCTTTCCAATACTCTTTCCAAGCCGAATACCTCTTTTTGCTTGGATATGCATATCTTAAATCAGGTGGTTGCCAATAATCCTGCCATTATCCAATATGAACAATTGCCTAAAGAATTAGGCCAAAGCAATTTATTGGCAGCACCAATCTTTACAATAAAGCCTAAAAAATTGCAGGGCATTTTAGGGATTACTTTGCCTATTGCAAATTTAAACAACCGTTTTTTGCTAGGGATGTTGGCTAGTGAAATCAGTTTGGCATTAGCGCACCTGCAATTCCAAGAACAGGCAAAATATGATCCTTTGAGCAGAGTTTTGAGCCGAAGGTATTTTTTCCGGTATCTGGCCAAAAAAATGCAAGACTGTGCTCAACACAAGCTTGGCTTGCTCATGCTGGACATTGATTACTTCAAAAGTGTCAATGACACATTGAGCCATCTAGCAGGTGATATGGTATTAGAGCAATTTGGCACCCTTTTGCAAAAAATGGCTCATGCAGATGATTTAGTGGGGAAATATGGCGGTGAAGAGTTTATGATGCTGCTCGAGGGTGATCCTCAAAAGAATATAGAGAGGGCCGAATTCATTAGGGAGCAGATTGCCATCACTCCTTTTGCTATCCAACATCCTAAGGAACAAAAAATTTATATCAGTGCCAGCCTGGGGCTTAGTTTTCATGGCCCAGAAGAGGCACTTGCTCAATGGATTGAGCGTACAGATCAAGCTCTTTATCGTGCTAAATCTAAAGGCCGGAATTGTGTTGTGGCAGATTCCCTATACTTAGCATCTCAATAAGAGCGACCAGACTAGATTCTGGCCGCTCTTATTTTGTTTGGGCAACTCAAGATTGCGGTCCATCCATGCTATTCGTTATGAAGACTTAAGACCATGAGACTATTATTGAACGAAAGATATGGCACGCGCTGCAGAGCTTCCCAAACGGCCCGTATACAAATCTAAAAACTTATTTGAAATTCAAAGGGCTGACAAAATGAAAGCACGCTGTTTAAAAAAGACAGCGTGCTTTTGTTTTAAAGCGGGTTGACCCATGCTCGTGCAGAGTAGAGCGTGTTCCACCACTGGGTTACCTTGTTTAATAATATTAAACGAGGCTCAAGTTCTAGATCATTTATATTGCTGATTATTCTGTGAAACCGGTTTTTTGTAGGGTAATCAAACGACAGTTGTTCAATATCTCTGTAAGTCCTATTTTTCCACTCACAAGGAGTTATAGGTGTTGGGCTTGTTTCAAGCTCTTTAGCATGTTCTGAGACCCAATCATACCATGCACCGAAGACTGTAAAATACGCTTGTGACATCTCCAAGTTTAAGGAGGGAATCAAAACAGGCGTATAATCAAAACGTGAATGGACTTTTAAAATAGCAAATCCATCAATGCCAAGCTGTATCTCCGAATCCTCTTTTGCCAATACTACCGCAAGAAACCAAATATAGGCAGGATTCCAGTATCTTGGATATGCAAGGCGCTTTAAGAGATCGAGTAGTACCTCAGGTCTATCTTTGAAATCATCAGCTAGCAGCTCATTGAGGAAATTAGCTCCTTCGGCTAAACACCCAAATTCTGTTTTAATAGAATACCTTTCACTGTGTAGCAGTAAGTCCTGCTTCATATCCCCGCTTTGAAAGATATTCAGGCTTGGATAGCACCTACAAAGCCATTCCTGAAAAAGGTTATCGAACAAAATACTCAAACAGCCACTTGAAGTCGGGGCTGATTTTTTTTGCAAGGATGAAGAACAGTATTGGTTTAATGAGGCTTTCTTAAGGATTGGACAAACCATTCCATCCATAGAATACCTTTTACTGTGTAACAGTAACTCCCTGCTTTGAAAGGTCTTCAGGCTTGGATCGCTCTCACGAAGCAATTCCAATGAGTGTGGCTTAAGGATTGCACAAACTCTTTCATTCATGGATTTGCGCACTTTTTCCAATTCCATAGATATTTTCTGGGAGACATTCTTGTCACTGCAGCGTCCTGAGTTTAGCAGTTGGAGGATATTCTCTAACACATACGGATCGCGGCCCATACCTATTAGAGACGTTAGAAGTTCTTGGAAATTTTCGGGTAGCTGAATCGTCCGCTGTGGTTGGGATATTGAAAAGCCATTGACGGGCAAAATCTGTGGTTGGCTCCCATCTTTTACTACTACTAATTCTCGATTTGGGATTGTAGCCAACGGTGTCTCTTTTCCTTGCTGTACAGAATATTCCAAGGCTTTTAGCTTTTTGCAAGCTTTTCGAATATCCTTCATCTTCAATTTTCCTAGCTTACAAACATCCGGCCATATATTCTCTGGCATCTGTTTTTTAATCTTGCCAGTGGTTTTAAGCTTGCCAGTGGTAAGAAATACAATCCAAAAATCATAGTCCTTGAGGCCTTTCCAAGTCTTCTTTTGAAGAAGCAACTGTAGATTGAAATAAATCCCGCGGCCTGCTGCTCCATTGGGTTTGCTTTGCGGATTGTTACAAAATTCTTCTAACTTTGGGTAGATATGCTCAAGTGAAGGATTCTGGAGTTGCTCTACAGAGATTTTTATCTTGGCTGCGAGTTCTATAATTGCCCCGCCTTGCTGCGTTGAAGATTTAAATGTACCATCAAGCATTGCAATGGCTAGTTTATAAGCTTGGTCAGACAATCTTCTTTTCAATAGCTTCTTCAGATCCCAGTCCGTTTCTTCAATTAGAGCCAGGGACAGGTACACCAGCAGGCTTCTTAGCTCATCTGGCTGCGGTTTCATTGCTTGGTGCCTCCTCTTTTTTAATTTGGTCCAACGCGTTACTAAAATCTTGATCACCATAGCCGAAAATATCTAAGGAAACCTCAAGGGCTTTTGCAATATTTATTACCTCATCAAAAGGAATTTTTTGAATTCCTCCTTTTTCTAAAGCCGAAATTCTACTTTGGGTCGTCTTTGCTTTTTCGGCAAGTTGTTGCTGCGTTAGTCGCCTGGCTTTTCGAATTTCTTGAATTTTTTGTCCAAGGGGTTTGGGAGGTTCTTGCGGTGTTAGTGGCTTCACTTCTTGCATTTTGTGTCCAATGGATATCGGGCGTGTCTGTTGGCAGGTTTGCCGTCTTGCTTTAACTTTTGGGGGTTTGGGAAGTTCTTGCTGCACCGCACGAAATGTGCCAACACGCGATTCCATGCCATCCGCAACTTCTTGCTCTGGTTTGGCAACTTCTTGCTGATGTTCTTTTTTTTCTTTAGTATTTGTCAATCATTATACTCCAACAAATTTTCTTATTTCTTGGATTGTTTTAGTTTTTAAAAACTTGAATTCATCTTCGAGAAAAAAACTGAAATATCGTGTAAACAATAAGCTATGATTGTCTAAAAAAATACACCATTCAACTTTCAGTCATAGTTCCTGTACGTAATCATAACCATCTTGGACAGAGCATCTCGGATTTGATGTAAACCTTGCGATGCCCTCCGCTAGCTCCCTTCTTAGCCGAGTCTAGTTCGGTAAAGCCTAGGTCAGCAGCGTTAAGTTTTTGTACTTCATTTAGTTATAGGGCACAAATGTTAGAAACTACATCGGCGCACCTTAGCAAAAGCTATGACCTTGCAAAAACCATGACAGCTTTGCTGGCGTGGTTTTTGCTGGGGCATTGCTTTTGCGCTGATGTTCATGGCATTACATGGGGCCGCACGGCGCTTGGCAAAGTGAGGGAAAGTTCTGAACGGAGTGAAGAACATTGACCGAACGGCCTTTATAAACCGCATAAAATAAGACTTTCAGCGTTACACGATAAAAACAGACTTTTGCCAAAAGACATATTAAAACCACTATTGTGCTTGCTTCTCTAACAAGCACACCGTTGGCAACAGTATGCTTGTTATGGTACTAAGCTTTTATAATGTTGTCGTTGGCTTTGTGGTTGGAAGATATAGCTTGATTACTTCTCCAGGTTTGCTTCTCAAAATGCCATTTACCAAGGTTTCTAAGGCGATCTGGCTATTGAAACGAACTAAAGCATAACGCTGGATGATAAATTGATCTCGCTCTTGCTCTGCTTTTGGGTCATAGTAGCGATGATTGTCTTTATCGCATTCCAAAACAAGTGAGAGCTTTTCCACAAAGAAATCTACCACATACTTGCCGATTGGATGTTGATATTTGAAGCCTAAACCTGCAAATACTTTGGAAAGGATTTCTTTCCATGCGATTTCTTCTCGAATTATCGGCGTGGAATAGACCCCAAGATCACCAAAGATTTTTCTCTTCAATTGGCTGCTGATCTCGGTATCCATCCAGAATGCTAATTTGAACACATCGTCTTGGGTATAGGCATTCAGACGATTGGCTTTTTTGCCTATTGCACGGATTTGCTCTTTGCTTAACCTGGTTGGCATGATTTGGTCTGTGTGTTTGGCCAAGAAGGTGGTTAGGGTGCTTTCAGGGATGTTCAGGAACTTTGCAATGTCTTTCTTCGTTGCCATTTGGTTGGGCAAGGAAGGCGTGAAGCCTAAATCTGTCAGAAGTTGTACTCCATCCCATGTACTGGCTTTTTGACGGGCTTCTGCAAAAGCACCTTTGAGAACATCGGCCGCAATCGATTGTAATCTTTTTAGAATTTCTAATTTTTTCCTTCTGGCTTTTGTACCTGAGAAATCCATAATCAAAAATTCTGTTTCGCTGGTCGTAAAGGCATAAATAACCTGTGCTCTTTGGGCTTTATTGGCAATTTTGAACATGAACGAAATTTTTCGTTCATGTTCTATATATTTTTCTGAAAATAGTTTATAGAAATTGTTGTTTACTAAATCGTAATGTCTGATTCCAAAATATGCTGCAATATCTGTGCTTAAAATAAAAACATTATCCAGCAAATTTTCATAGGTAAGCACAACGGTTTTGGTTTTCCAAAGTGGTAACCCTTCGGCTGTTTTCGTATAAGGTTCCAAAATACTTTCAAGCATTGGTAAGTCATTCATATTATGATACTCCTAGCTAAAGTACCCTAGCTATCTATAAAATAGGCAGGCGGTGCTAGTTCCGCTTTTCGAGTGCGCACTCTAGCCTAAAACAATCTTGATAGAAAACCATATCTCCAATCTATACATAGGATTGTGTCAACGGCAAAGCATGGTTTGATTTAGTGCAAAGCGAGCAACTTCGCAGGAAAGGGCGAACTTAGCTACAGCAAGCCCTAGAAATGTTAGTTTTTGCTTTCGCAAATCTACAATTCTTGATTTTTCAAGGTTGATCTCTAGTTTTAGCGTCTTCTTGATCCACTGTTAGGTTGCATGATACCATGCGATTACGGGCTGCTGTTGTTCTCATAATTGTTGGATGCGTCCTTTGGCAGCTCGGTAGTCGAACTGCCAAACATTTTACTACTGAATGTGCCAACAATTTATTCCAGTTTCTGTTTCGTCTTTGATTGTTAAGCCTTTTGATTCTAAAGCACTACGAACTTTACTTGTCGATGGAGCAATGTCCACAGCTTCACCTGATAAGTGTCTTGAAACAAAGGAGCCTTCTGCTCTGGCTTTGTTAATAATTTCTACAAATTTCTGAACAATCTGGCTTGGACTCGGTTTTGGTTTAGTTGCGTTTCTGTAGTTAATCATATCATTAACATATGAGCCAGCATAAAGACTTTGTAAAGTGTTATCAGACATATTTGCCATTAACTCTGCTTGTCGTTGCACTGTTCTTGTAGTACCAGTCACAGTGATTGTTACTTTCAAATCGCGTTCTACTTCTTTTATTTTTTTAAGGATTTCTGTTACTGTGTCGGCAAAGATATTTACACTAACAAAGAAAACTAAAGCTAATGCTAAAAGAGATTTTTTTTCCATTTTGTTTTCCTCCATGTTTAAAATGATTAAGAATCTTCTATTATTCGACTTTCACCTTCTTGTTTTTCTGCCTTCAGTGCTTTTTAAAGATTGTGCACTGTCCTAATTTTTCTTAGCACTGTGTCCTAGCTTTTAGAAATAACCCTTTGCTGGGTAAATCCATAGCATGTTGCTTCCATTATTTGGGTTTCATAAGGAATTATTTGAATAATTATATAATAAGCTAGTTATTTTTGCTATGTTAATCTAGAAATTTTTATATGCAGTTCTGCGTAATAAATTAGTCATAAGCCCAGCTCCAAAATACAAATTGGGATAGCCTGCCAATCTTAGCTTACCATGATCTCCAACCATATTTCTCAAGCCGACTAAACATGATTTTTGAAGACTATTATTTTCATAATTATTTGAAACATATAGCATTACTATGCATAAACCAGTTTGTGGCACAAATTACAATATGTTATATCGCAATATTACAGTTTGCATTGACTCAGTAACCACTCATCATTACAAGGTCAGTATTTTAACTATAGGTAGTACAAGTATTAAAAAAATTTTAAAAAAATTTTATTTTTTTGTTGCAATCATTCTCTTTTTGCTTAAAATTTATCTTGATATCAATATAATTTTTTATCTTGATATCACATTTTTGAACTTTGAAATAGAACCCCTTGATTTTACTACGTTTCAGAGCAATTTAGCCAAAAATTAAGGGGTAACTGTCAAACTTAGGAGCTTACTTTCGCCTCAATTCGTTAACTTTTGTTTTTGTCTTGATTTTTCTACCAAATTTTTAATATGACGAGGAGGATGCAATATTACAATTAAGTAAGAATTGCATATATATTATGAAAACTCTTGTTGTACTCTTTTTCATTTCTATTGTATCTATCTCATGCAATGAAGACCTTAAAAAGGTAAAAAAAGAACTTGAAGACGTGAAAAGAGATTGTGCTGCTTTCAAAGAACAAGTGACAAAAGCAGAAAAAGAACTCCAAGACTTAAAAGAAAAAATTGTAGCTTTACAGGCGAAAAAAACGGAACTTCAAAAGATCCAAAAAATTTACGAATCACTGAAAACCTATCACACAGAGGATAAAAAATTGACAGAGGTATTTAATGCAAAACAAGCACAATTAAACACCGAAATAAGCTCCTTAGAGAGCGAATTGGTTCAGCAAATGACGTTGGTTCATAAGATCATGCAAGAATGCATAGCTTTGATTTCCAAATACATGCATGATGATGCCAAAATTTGGAAACTTGTAGATTTGATTTGCAAAGAGTATAGAAATTACCCTGGATTTGACGAGGCTATTCTCAGAGAGAATGTGAAATATTATAAAATAGAGGTCCAACAAATGGTTCAAGCCACAGGCTCTATCGATGAAGCTCTCACAAGAAAAATCTTGTTACGAGGGAACGCATATCCTTATCTCGTCTCAAATCCTGAAAATTTGGATGAATTGCTGCGGTTTTTGCAATCGCTTCGAATAAACTCGGAGCAACTGCTTTTAGCAATTGAAAATGAATCAAAGTCATTGTAGTTTCAGGAGATTTGCTATGAAGACTATCGTTTGCATGCTTTTGATGTTAGCAAGTTGCCTTTGTGCAAAGCCAAGTGTTATAGTGATCGTCACCATTCCAGTTGATCCGACAACAGCCAGCATTTCTGGGGTCATTTTAGTTGGCTCATTTATTTATTACTGTGTTGATGCTGATGCAAATAGAGCTGAGATTCAAAAAATCAATGAAGAACTAAATGCTCTATGCCAAGAAAAAGAAGAATATAAAAAATCGCTCAGTGAAAACCAAAAGCTTTTGGAATATTCCAAAAAAGAAATCCAAGAGCTCCAAGCATTCTTGGAAAAATTTGAAAACGAAAAACGAGACTTCATTCAGGTTACTTTGAATGCAGAGTATACGAAGATATTATGGGATCCGGATCTCTCTGAAGACGA
>JAKLHB010000073.1 GCA_022710345.1 Planctomycetota bacterium | reverse complement strand
GATCACGTCAGGGATTCAACTCTTGAAAGCGATGCTGATGGCTATACAAATTTCAAATCCAATGGCGATAAATTGGCGGATCCGTTGACGAATTAACTGATTTTTGCAAGACTTTTGAAGAGGCCGGGCGACCCCGTCCTCTTTTATTTTGGCTGGAAGGAAACGAACATGAGACGCATGGAAGAAATCATTCAAGCCAAACCATGGATTGCATGGTTGGTATTTTTGGCTACATTATTGATGGTGTTTTTATTAGGCATGTTTGGTGCGTCTGTGATGGAACGGCGATATGAAGCAGAGCTCATATTCCGTTTAGTAAAACCGATTGCAGATTGGGAGCCTCGAAATGAAGTTTGGGGAGAAAATTTTCCCCTGGAATATGAAAGCTATCAAAATACCAGCGATACCAGTTTTAAGAGCAAATATGCCGGAAACAAGACCATTGACTATCTTGCAGATAACCCTAATTTAGTCATTTTATGGGCAGGATATCCATTTTCGAAAGATTATAACCAAGCCCGTGGCCATTATTATGCTGTGCAAGATATTCGAGAAACTTTACGCACGAATGTCAATATGCCTGGCACATGCTGGACATGCAAAAGTACGGATGTCCCGCGTGTGATGAATGAAAAAGGTGTGGCAGCTTTTTACAAAAGCAAATGGGAAGATTTAGGAGGTGAAATCGCCAATCATATTGGATGCCAAGATTGCCATGATAATAAAACCATGAATCTTCGAATCACCAGACCTGCTTTGATTGAAGCATTCCAGCGCCAGGGAAAAGATATTGAAAAAGCCACCCATCAAGAAATGCGTTCTTTGGTATGCGCTCAATGCCATGTAGAATATTACTTTGCCCGTCAAGAAGAAAAATATCTCACTTTCCCTTGGGACCAAGGCACTCGTGTTGAGGCTATGGAAAAATATTATGATGAAATCAAATTTAGCGATTGGACACACAAGCTTAGTAAAGCACCCATGCTCAAAGCCCAACATCCAGATTATGAAGTGTACTTAACAGGCACTCATGCCCAAAGAAATGTTTCTTGCTCAGATTGTCATCTGCCATATCAGACCATGGGCGGAGTCAAATTTACAGACCATAAAATCCAAAGCCCATTGAACAATATTGCAAATTCTTGCGCCGTATGCCATCGTTGGAGTGAACAGGAAATCTTGAAAAAAGTTGAAGATATCCAAGATAAAGTGGTTGAATTGCGAACTGCAGCAGAACAATCACTTGCCCAAGCACACATCGAAGCAAAATTTGCCTGGGAACAAGGGGCAACAGAAGAAGAAATGATGCCTGTTTTGCAATTGATTCGACATGCTCAATTCCGATGGGACTATGTAGCAGCGTCCAATGGCACAGGTTTTCATTCAGCGGGCGAATCCAGCAGAATCCTTGGAACAGCCATTCAAAAATCTCAAGAAGCCCGTATTTTGCTAGCTCGCATTTTGGCAAAGCATGGAGTGCTAGATCCTGTGGCTTTGCCAGACATTAGTACGAAATCTAAAGCTCACCTTTATATTGGGCTAGATATGGCAGCAGAAGCAAGCACCAAGAAAAAAGCTCAAGCCGAGCTATTTCCTAAGTGGGATGCAGAAGCTGAGCTGCGTCACGAAAAATTAGGCAAATATTCACAGCAACTTTATAAATAAGTCAAAGTAGAAAGTGCATCATGGTCATACATCGTGCATGGCTAACGTTAAAACGCCAAAAAAGTGTCCAACATATTCTTTTGCTTGCTGGAGAAGATGTAAAGTTCGGCAGAGACACTGCCAATGATGTCCGTTTATTGCTTTGGCCAATCGAAGACCCTGTTTTGCAAGTCGCAAGTGCAGATATTAGCCGTCAGCATTTTAAAATTTGCTGGCAAAATCAACAGTATATGATTCAAGATCTACATTCTACCAATGGGACTTGCCTTAACTGTATTGCACTAGCCGAACAAGCGATTCCTTTGCTAGACAAGCAAATCATTGATATTGGTGGCGTTTTAGACATTCAAGTACGTTTGTATTCAACCGCAGTCTGCCTTTCCCGTATCAGTAATTTATCTCAAGAAAGCTATATTATCTTTCAACGCGAGGTTACCATTGGCAATCGTGAAACCAGCATGATTGCGATTCAACCCAGTAATTCGCATATATTAGAAATCGCAATATCTGTGGAACATGATGAATGGATGATTTCCAATCAAGGCACGATTGCAGTGGAAGTAGCCCAATCACTTTTAGCACCGGGATGTAAAATAAGCGTTGTAGAAGAAACGGATATCATCTTATCCAATGAATTAATGTTATTTCAGATTGAAAAAGAGCAGGCTCCATAGAACGATAATGTTATTTCAGATTGAAAAAGAGCAGGCTCCATAGAACGATTGGGTTTTGGTTCAACTAGCCATTTGGGAATCATTATATTTTTGCAAAAAAAATCTGCCGTGTTCAAGCACTGCTGAATGAGGCCGCACTTTTTCTCATTTCCAATGCAAGAAAGTGCGAATTTTGCATGATCAACAGTTTATATTTACAAATACAAGATATTTTAGAAAAAAGAAATAGGCTTTGTTTAACCAAACCTATTTCCCAACCACATATTTTGAGTCAACGCCCTCTTTATACTTGGCTTGATCTTTGGTTAACCATCAAATCTGATCAGTACAAAGAAGCGGCTGTTTTGGTACCTATGTTATACAAAGATGCACGGCATTATCTGCTTTTCACAAGACGTACTGATCAAGTAGAATACCATAAAGGAGAGATTTCATTTCCTGGCGGAGCTCGTGATCCCGAAGATAGCAATTTATTAGACACAGCCTTGCGTGAAACACAAGAAGAAATAGGCATCTTTAGACAGCAAACGCGTGTTCTAGGAGCCTTGGATGATGTCTTTACAGTAGTTAGCCAATTTATAGTAACCCCGTATGTAGGCATCATCCAATCGCCCATTACTTATCAAATCAATCCATTAGAAACAAAGGAAATTTTAGAAATCCCTTTGCAGTTCTTTTTAGAAGAACACAATTATTGGGAAGGCACATTTCGCTATCAAGGAAAAAATGTTCGCAGTTATTTTTTCCAATGGCGGCCAGACACAATCATTTGGGGGGTGACAGCATACATTGTTAAAAATTTGTGTGCTATTCTCAAGCAGCAATTTGTCCAGTTGCCTGATTTAGCTTATTTGCCATCATATTTTTGAAGATATTGCAAAAGTTGAGGGACATCTGGATCATCTGGGTTAAATTGAAGATAACGCTTGACATCTTCCACCGCCTGTTTATGCTGACCTGTGCGTGCAAGCAGCAGAGCCCGATGTTTATAAAAATCAGCAAAATCTGGTTTGCATTGGATCGCCTTATGTAAGTCTTGGATTGCTGCTGCCACATTGCCTTTGGACTGATATGCAAGCGCACGCACTGAATACGTCCCAGCCATCTGCGGATTTAAATTCAAGGCAGCAGTATAGTCTTCAATAGCACCTTGAAGATCGCCCTTTTGATGGCGTATCACTCCGCGATTGTGATATAGCATGGATTCTTGAGTCAATCCTAAATTGATGGCTTGGCTAAAATCTTCAAGTGCTCCTTCACGATCTTGCAACTGAAAGCGAGCTAACCCGCGATGGAAATAGCTTTGGCCATCGCGGGCATTTTCTTGTATAGCTAAATTGAAATCTTGGATTGCTTTTTGGAATTCTTTTTTTTGGCTGTAGGCCATACCACGCTTTAAATAAGCCAAAGCAAAATGTGAATCCATTGCAATGACTTTGCTATACTTTTCAATAGCAAGGTCCCATTGGCTGCTGCTGTAATATGCATTCGCTTCTTGGAAAGCTAATTCTGCTACGCTTGCTTTTTCGACTTGCATTTGAGGAAGCCATAGCGCGGGGATCTGAGTGCGTTCCCAAAAACCTGGGTTGCGCTGTTGTTGTCCAATTTGAAAACGAATCCGATAAACTAACTCTGCGGCCCTTGGATCTTTGAGCCGGCCTAATGCCCAAATTAAATCTTCTGTTTCATCCAAATTTCTAGCATGATCTAAGTTTTGCAGCCTTGTTATAAGCCATTGAACAACATCTTTACCCTTAAAGACCATGCGTTGAACGCCTAATTTGCCTAGAGCTTGGATTGCAATTCGACGTTGTCCGACAGACTTTGATTCCAGATAGCCTAATAATGGCAATACTGTATTTGCAGGCCCAAGACGCACAATCTCTGTCACAGATTCATCCAGCATACCACTGGACAATGGCTGGGATTGCACAGCTTGCATGATTTGCTGAACACGCTCTTCTTCTTCATTTTTAATAGTAGTCCTTCTGCGATCAATTTCGGCTAACAATGCATCTGATTCAGAGCCAGGAAATAAGTTAGCACAGCCCATGAATGCAAACCAACTTAAAAGATCGTTGCTTGCATCAAGGCCCAAAATCCCCATTTGGTGATAGACATCATATAGTTTTCGCTTGATTTCTTGATTTTGTGGATCCAAAGCCAATGCCTGCTCTAAAAAAGCCGAGGCTTCGACATAGACCATCAAGGATTTTCTACGAGCTTCTTGCAATTGATGTTTATCTAAACTTTTTTGTTTTTCTGCAAAATCTGCAGCAGTTATAAAATCAGGATTTTGGAGCATTGCATCGGCTTTTTGTATACATTCTTGGATTTGCTTTTGTTTTTTAGTTCGTTCATCATTCCGTTGCTGCACCATAGTTTCCAAAATTTGCTGAATTTTAGGCTGCTTTTCCAATCGCAGGCACCTTTCGAGTGCCATTTGACTAAATAAAAAATCTTTGGCAATCCATGCTAAGAGCCCAATGTGAAACTGCACCTCGTGCAGTTGTTTTTTTAGATGGACTTGGTCTGGGTTTAATTCCAAAAGCTTTTCCAACAAATTGGATGCTGTGGCATACGTCTCAACCATTTCCTTAAGTTGTAAATCTGTAGGCAAAGCCACAAGCTGGTAGTTCGATTCTTGAAATTGCCGCACATAATTTTGTGCTTGCTTTGCAATTTCTGAATTGAGCATGTCCTGAACTTCTTTGAGATACTGGCTGCGGAGTTCGTTTTGTTTTCTTTTTTGCATTGCTTTTTTCTCAGCGAGCATCTGTGCCAAAGAATTTGATTCCTCTTGAAAACCAAGATGTTTGCATCGTTCAAATGCCAATTCAGCCAATAAAAAATTATTGATGCGGATTGCTAAAAAACCAACCTGTCGCTGAGTTTGGTATAAATACCAGCGGCCTGTGAGATCACGCGGAACTGCGAGCAAAATTCGGTCAATGCTTATTCCTAGAGCCTGATATTGTTGGATGAGATTCTTGATTCTTTCCTCCAGTTGAAGATTGATTTCTTGCTCATTTTGGAAATGGGGTTCTTTGCGAAGCACTTCTTCTTCTGCTATAATTTGTTGAAGATTCAATCGCACCACTTCCAAATCTTCTGCCAAACGCTGCTGCTGTGCGTATGCATTCCAGTACCATGCAAAAGTAAGCAACAATGTTAGTGCTCCCACAAGAATAGCAGCAACGCGGTGATGTTTCAGAAATCGTTTTGCATAGTACCAAACTGTGGGCCGGCGCGCCAGGATCATCTCCCCATTTAAAAATCTACGAATATCTTCTGCCAAAGCTCCTGCACTCGTATACCTCTGAGTTGGCTCTTTGGAAAGCGCTTTTAAACAAATGATATTTAGCTCAGCCGCTAATTTAGGATTATGCTTGCGTGGAGGAATGACATCTTCATAAAGCACACCATAAATTGTTTTTGCTGTTGTCTCGCCTTGAACAGCTTGTTGCCCCGTAAGCAGCTCATATAAGATGGCTCCCATGGCATACACATCTGTTCGAATAGATATCTGTGATTGGTCACCCATTGCTTGCTCAGGAGCCATGTATTTAGGTGTTCCTAATGCTTCACCACTATGCGTTAAATGCGTCTCTACTTCCAGATTTTTAGCCAATCCAAAATCCGTGATTAAAGTCTTGCCCGTAGCTTTTTCAATCAATAAATTTCCTGGCTTCAGATCACGATGAATGATGCCTTTTTGATGCGCATATTCCATAGCCAAAGCTACTTCTTCCAGGATTTCTAAGGCCCTTCGTGGACTAGGTAATTCTCTTTTCAAAATATTTTCCAAAGAATCACCTTCGATATAGTCCATCACAATATAGTCCAGGCCTTGATCTGTGCCAATATCATGCACAGCCACAATATTGGGATGCTGTAGTTTAGCTGCCAATTGCGCTTCGGATAAAAACCGACTGCGTTCACGTGAAGCCAGTTGGCCTGTATGCAGCATCACTTTAACCGCAACCACACGATCCAATTGTGGATGATAGGCACGATATACCTTTCCCATTCCACCCGTGCCTATCTCTGCTAAAATTTGATAAGGCCCTAATTTTTCGATTGCCTTGGGTTTTATCTGAACTTTTGTTTCTGCCAACACCTCTGTTACATTTTCAGGCAATTGCTGTGGCATTCCTTCTTCTTCCATAACCAAAGTTTCATTGGGATTTGCAAGATTTAAGGTAGGCTCTTGAGCCAATGTTGGAAGAGGCCCTGCCAATGTTTCATCTTTGGGCAACACTTGTGTTGAATCTTTCGGCAGCGCTTGCGTTGGATCTTTCGGCAACTGAGAAGACGTTGGCTCTGGAGAGCTTGGACCTTGAAATTCTGGGCGTATGGATTCCATGACAATTCCCTCCTCAAAATCTATTGAAATATTGAAATATAATTGGAAAAATGCACTATATCAAAAATGAGAAGAAAAAGCAAAATATTTTTGCTTAGCGCATATATTTGAGTGTTTATGGCCTTGATATAAAACAAATTAAAACGATCAATTCATGTTTTATGAGCCATGTAAAAACAGAATGAGCTGATGCCTATCTATCGCTATCTAAGCTTAGAAGGAGGATGCAGTATGAAATTTTATATCTATTTCATATTCTTCGGAGCATGCTTAGCAGTTTCAGCCGATCCATCCATTGCCCAGCTTGAGGAACAATTGTGGCACCCAGATTCTAGGATGCAAAAAAACGCAGTAGAATTATTAAGCAAGCGTGGTGCTGATGCTGTGCCTGTTTTAATATTAGCGCTCGACATTTCAAACCCAGAGGTCCGAAACGCTGCGGCTGAGGCATTAGGAAAACTTGGCTCTGATGCCAGTTTTGCTGTACCTGTTTTCATTCAGAATTTGGTTTCTTGGCATTCAGATGTTCGAGAATCAACTGTTTTGCCTAAATAGCCATCATTATTGCTATACAACCTATCCTTCGTTGTGGGATTGGATTGTTTTTACTGGAGCGCATATCCTACGAGCCTCGGATGTCCTTGATATTTTGGAGGAATTTCAGCTCAATTTTCAGAATGTGCGGCATGCCACCAGCACCATAGCCATTATCTTGATGTCCATGCATTGGCTTGTGGATGTATTCTTGATCACCTGGATCATTTATACGATCAAACGGGTATTCCATTCAGATCGCTTTCTCGTATCCCAAAAACATCAAATTTTTATGCTGCTTTTGCTAGCAACCAACCTGGTCGCAGTAGGAATCACTGCTAAAGTGCAAAGCTGGGATGTATTCGATATTTTCATTCTATGGCCTTTGGATAATATCATCCGTGTCCTGGATATGGGAGATTCCTTCCAATTATGGTATTTCCATCTTTACCAAGCACCCATCCATCATTGGAACTCGGTCTTAGCAATTTGGTTTCGACTATGCATGATTTACTATCTCGGCGATTTAATCCAAAAAAGTTGGATCAAAATGACAGGTGGCTTTGGCTTAACTCTCCAGTATTGGATTCAAGCTTTAGAAAGCGAAGATCCCAATCTACAAATTCAAGCAATCCACAAATTGGGTGAACTTGGCAAAGATGCTCAAGAGGCCGCGCCTGCTTTGATCCAAGCTTTGAACCACGATCACAATTTATACAAAGCCATTATCGAAGCTTTGAGAAATATGAGAGCTGTGTCTGGCTTGATGCAGCTTTTAACATACGCTGATCGCAAAATCGGCATAGCCGCGGCTGAGGCATTAGGTAATATAGGATACAATGCTCAAGATGCTATGCCTAGTTTGATACAGATGTCAGCCGCTGATGACAGCCATCTACGTTTCATTGTTCAAGAAGCATTAGCCCAAATTGACCCAGAGTGGGCTAAATCTCAAGCTGCCAAAGATGCTATCCCTGCAATCTTATACGAGAGTTTTCTAAATCAATCAAAAAAAATTTGCTTGGAAATAAAAGTTCTCTTTGATAGAATGCTACGTTTTCCTGTGTCCCTTCAGGACACGATAAGAGCTGACATAACCTGGGGTTAGAAACCCCAGGCTTTATTCCCAAACCGCTTCGCGGCAAAAAACTTTGCTGCAGTGCAATCTTATACGAGAGTTCTCTAATATATTATGCTGACATAACCTGGGGTTAGAAACCGGTTAGAAACCCCAGGCTTTATTCCCAAACCGCTTCGCGGCAAAAAACTTTGCTGCAGTGCAATCTTATACGAGAGTTCTCTAATATATTATTATACAAGATATTATATCAATTTTATTCCATTCTTTTCCAACGAATGATCCCAAATATCTATGAGTTTGCTAAGATAGCAGCTCTTCGTGGTCGAAATGATTCACCATGTTCGTAATGTCCAACGAATGATCCCAAATATCTATGAGTTTGCTAATGCCTAATGTCATTACTTTCTTGTGCGCAAGTACAGAATTTGTTCTTTAGCTCGTCTTGTTAAATTGTATCTTGATCAGAGCCTTTCGAGCTGAAGATGAAACTTGCGAATTCGGGTCGCGAGCCAATCTTTCGAGAGTTTCTAGGGTTGTCTTGGAATTCTCTGCTACAGCGGCCCGAACACTAGGGTCTTCATCGCGAGCCAATCTTTCCAAAGTTTCTAGGGTTGTCTTGGAATTCTCTGCTACAGCGGCCCGAACACTAGGGTCTTCATCGCGAGCCAATCTTTCCAAAGTTTCTAGGGTTGTCTTGAAATTCTCCGCTACAGCGGCCCGAACACTAGGGTTTTCATCGCGAGCTAATTTTTCCAAAGTTTCTAGGGTTATCTTAGGATTTTTTGTTACAGCGGCCCGAACACTAGGGTCTTCATCGCGAGCTAATTTCTCCAAGAGTTTTAAAGGTGCCTTGGGATTTTGGGCCACGCTTTTCCTAATTTCCTCATAACTGTGATTTGCCAATTCTTCTAGAACCTCTGCAGAAGTTTTGGGATCCTCTGCAGCGCTTATCTTATTCTGGTACAACTGGCGTTTTGAATGGACAATTGGTATGCCCAGCGCTTCAAGCCCGATGACAGGAAGGGCCAATGGTAGCGCTATAATAACGCTGGCACAATCAAGGAAAATAGATTCTGATACTCTTATGTCAAAGCCTTCTCGCCCTCCGGAGGTAGCACAAGAAATAAGTTCTAAAGCTAAGACGATACAAATCAAGTTTTTTCCCTTTTCCATAATGAGCTCCTTTTTATTTTTTATAAATCTTAAAAAAATAGAATAAATTCTATTAACGTTTATGGGATGAATTGGTCAACAAGAGCTTTCTTATGAAACATGGACATCTATCTCTAAGAGTTTGCACCAAGGTCGGTTCAGAAACTGCAATTTTAAGCGCAAGAGCCGGTGGGAAATAATATTTGACATTATTATGATAGCCTGGCATAATGATGTCAAAAGAAAATCAACTGATTCTAACGTTTTTTGGTTGTCAAAAGAAATCCTGATTAGAAAGGTAGGAAAATGCCTACTGCACAAAAAAATCGAGTCATTCCAGTGATTTTGGTCATACTTTTCATCGCAATTGCAGGTTGGGCAGGAGGATACTGGCATATTATGCAGCAAACAAAGGCAAGCACAAAGAGCCTTTGGGTTTCAGGAAATATAGAAATGGATCAAGCTGAGGTGAGTTTCAAGATCGCTGGCCGAGTAGAAAGTCGGTATGCTTCAGAAGGAGATATAGTAAAGGCGCAGGCTCTAGTCGCACGATTGGAAACGGCTGAACTAGAGCAAGAGACAGCTTTACGAAAAGCAGAGGTGGGAGCGGCACAAGCAGCATTGGCAGAGCTAGTTGCTGGTTCAAGGCCGCAGGAAATCGCGGCTGCTGCAGCAGGTGTCCAAAAAGCACAAGCATGCCTCGATGAGTTGCTTGCGGGTTCAAGGCCGCAGGAAATCGCAGTTGCAGAAGCAATTGTTCAGAGTGCTAAGGCAGAGGAAGAATATCAAAAGCTAGAATTTGCCCGACAGCGCCAACTTTATAGCCAACGCTCTATTCCGCCTAAAGAGATGGACAGCTCCGAAACTGCATACAAAACAGCAGTCGCTAAACGGAGTCAAGCCGAGGAGCAGCTTAAGCTTGTAAAGGAAGGTCCTAGAAAAGAGCAAATCGAGCAAGCCAGAGCAGCTCTTTTACAAACGACTGCTCAGTATGATCTTGTAAAGGCAGGACCTCGTAAAGAAACGATCGAACAAGCCCAGGCACGGCTAGAACAAGCAAAGGCCACCTTGAAGTTGACGCAAACCCGGCTGGGTTATGCCGAACTGACAAGCCCGCTTTCCGGTACTGTTTTGGCGAAACATATTGAGCCAGGCGAATATGTAGTACCTGGGACACCCATCATCACGGTCGGGAATTTGGAACAAGTGTGGCTGCGGGCCTACATCGAAGAAACAGATCTAGGCCTTGTGAAACTTGGTTGTCAGGTCAACATCAGAAGCGATACATATCCAGATAAAGTCTATCCAGGCCGTGTCTCCTTTATTTCTTCCCAAGCAGAGTTCACACCCAAAAGCATTCAGACAAAAAAAGAGCGGGTTAAACTGGTATATCGTATCAAGATAGATATACCTAATCCAAACATAGAACTTAAACCAGGGATGCCTGCTGATGCGGAAATCCTCATAGACCAACCTTGATAAGAGATAAACGATGGATGCTATTCGCATAGAATCATTGACCTGTGAATTTGGGCCAATCAAAGCAGTGGATCACCTCACTCTATCTGTGAGTGAGGGAGAAATATTTGGATTAGTAGGGCCGGATGGTGCTGGAAAAACAACAACAATGCGCCTTCTCACGGCAATCTTGAATCCAACTTCTGGAGATGCCTGGGTAGCAGGCAAGCATATTGTTCATGACAGTGAGGTATTGAAAGATGACATTGGCTACATGAGCCAGAAGTTTGGGCTTTATTCGGACCTCAGTGTGATTGAAAATATTTATTTTTACGCAGACATATATGGTGTGAGCCATCGTGCGCGTGATAAACAAATCGAAAGGCTTCTAGGATTTAGCAATCTGAAGCCTTTCAAAAATCGTCTTGCTGGAAATCTTTCAGGCGGCATGAAACAGAAGCTTGGACTTGCTTGTGCTTTGATCCACAAGCCCAAGGTACTGTTTTTAGATGAACCAACCAATGGTGTTGATCCTGTTTCTCGCCGAGATTTTTGGCGTATACTTTATCAACTTCTCCGTGAAAAAGTGACTATCTTTATTTCAACCGCCTATCTTGACGAAGCAGAACGAGCAAACCGGATTGCCTTGGTCCACAAAGGGCAACTCCTTGCGTATGGAACACCAGACGAAGTAAAAAAATTGATGAAGGATACCATTTTTGAAATTCGAACAACTGAGCCACGACGAGCATTCTCTTTGCTCCAGGACCGAAATGATCGAGGATCTATCGGCCTTTTCGGAGATCGCATTCATTTGGCAATCCGCGATTGCGATAACATTGACCAGATTGCGCCAACTTTGAAACAAGTAGAAATCTCGGTTTTGGCGGTTCGGCCTATTGAGCCTTCGATCGAGGATGTCTTTATCTCTGTGGTAGAACATACCCTACCTACTTCATCCCATAGAGCGACTTTTCATAATTTCTCTCAGAGAGATTTGGCTACAGAGCAGGCTTGGGCAATGGAAAATATTGTAGTGATTCAGGATTTGGAGAAACGGTTTGGAGACTTCACAGCCGTGAACCGTATCAGCTTCCAAGTACGGCGTGGAGAAATTTTTGGCTTTCTAGGTCCGAATGGCGCAGGGAAATCCACAACTATTCGAATGCTTTGCGGTGTCCTTACGCCAAGCAGCGGAATAGGTATAGTCGGTGGTTTTGATATCAACACCCAAGCAGAGCAAATCAAGGCCAATATTGGCTACATGAGCCAAAAATTTTCCCTTTACGAAGATCTCACAGTGGAAGAAAATATTGATTTTTATGCAGGTATCTATCGCGTAGCGCCAGAGAAAAAGCGAGAGCGAAAAGAGTGGGTGCTCGAAATGGCCGGGCTCAATGAACATCGTCGGCGTTGTGCTTCTGTTCTTTCTGGAGGATGGAAGCAAAGGCTTGCTCTTGGATGCGCCATCCTTCATGAACCACCGATTCTATTTCTCGATGAACCAACATCTGGCGTAGATCCTATCAGCCGCCGCCAATTTTGGGATCTCATCTACTATTTATCTAGCCGTGGGGTGACGATATTCGTCACCACTCATTATATGGATGAAGCAGAATACTGCGATCGTCTTGGGTTGATTTATCGAGGGAATCTGATCGCCTTAGGATCGCCCCATCAGATCAAGGCTGAATATGCACAGGACGAAATATTGGAAATCGAATGTGAACATCCACAAGAAGCACTGGCGATTCTCGAAACATTGAGCGGAGTCAAAGACGTAGCAATGTTTGGCAAAGGGCTGCATGTCATTACCCTAAATAGTGATCTTGTTCTTCCCACGATTCACACTACATTGGCACACTCAGGACTTAAGGTGATACACGCAGAAAAAATCGCCCCTTCTCTGGAAGACGTGTTCATTTCGTTGATTGAAGCACATGATTGTGATCACCCACCGCAGCAGGAGGTAGTTCAGTGAAAGTTCGTAGGGTTTGGGCTATTGCACATAAAGAATTTCTTCATATTTTTCGGGATCCTACTAGTTTAGGCTTGGCTATTGGGCTTCCTGTTATCTTGATCATCCTATTTGGGTCTGCACTCACACTAGATGTGGATAATGTGCCCATGATTATTTGGGATCAAGATTCTACACCTCAAAGTCGTGCGCTGATTTCTTATTTTGCAGGCTCACGATACTTTCAAATACGCAGTTATGTGGACCATTATGACAAAGTTGATGCTGCCATCAATGCCAGAGATGCTGTGATCGCTCTTATCATTCCAAATGGATTTGCAGAGCAAGTTGTTGCTGGTCGCAGCATATCTGTACAAATGATTTTAGATGGCAGTGATGCAAATACAGCTATGATTGCCGCTGGTTATGCCGAAGTTGTGGTACTTGGCTATTCGCAGCAGATCATTCTTGAGGCATCACAACACTTAGGAGGAACAAGTAATCGCCTTGATCTAGATGCTCGACTAAGAATCTGGTTTAATGCCGATCTGCAGTCAAAAAATTATATCATTCCAGGGTTGATTTCTGTGATTATGATGATTGTGGCTGCCATGCTTACGTCACTTCCCATAGCTCGTGAGTGGGAGCAAGGGACAATGGAACAGCTTATATCAACTCCTATCCGTGGGCGTGAGCTTATTTTGGGGAAATTGATTCCTTATTTCGTGATTGGGATGATTGATGTGGCGATCTCTGTTTTTATGGGAGAATTTTTATTCCATGTACCTCTTCGAGGGAGCGCTGCCCTTTTGTTTGCGATGTCAACAATCTTTTTGGCCGGAGCCCTGGCAATTGGGTTGGTTGTCAGCATTGTGGCCAAAAAGCAGCTTTTGGCCAATCAAATGGCCATGGTTTGCACATTCACGCCTTCTTTCATGCTGTCGGGGTTTATGTTTTCAGTCCCCAATATGCCGGAGCCTTTACAGATCATTTCCCATGCAATCCCAGCGCGGCACTTTATTGATTTATTGAGAGCCATTTATTTAAAAGGAGTGGGGCTAGAAATCATCGCGATCAATGCTTTATTTCTAGGAATTTTCGCTGTGGTCGTGATATTCTTGGCAAATTTACTATTTCATAAAAAATTGAGGTAATTATGTTTGAGCGCATTTTTTGTATGCTAATCAAAGAATTTATTCTGCTTTTCCGCGACCCTCGTATGCGATTTATTGTTTTTGTCCCGCCCATTCTAGACCTCTTGATGTTTGGCTATGCTGCCACAACTGATGTTCGGAATATTCGGATCGCAATTTATGATCTAGCCCAAAGCGTAGAAAGCAGGGAATTTGTTACTCGATTTGCTCAATCAAAACATTTTGAGCTTGTGGAGTATGTATCCGATGACCGTCGGGTTTATGATTTACTCAATCGTAGTCATGCACAAGTTGTCTTGTGCATTCAGCCAGATTTTGGACGCACCATCACAGCCGGTCGTCCAACTGTAGTCCAGATTCTTTTGGATGGTGCTGACTCCAATACCGCAGTCATCATAGGAATGTATTGCTTACGCATTGCCCAACAATACAATCATGACATTGTCTTGAAGCATGTTGCTCGAATGCAAGGCGCTGTTGCAATGCCGGCTGGCATTGAATTGCAGACAAGAGTATGGTTCAATGAAAATATGGAAAGCCGCTACTTTATCGTGCCTGGAATTATCGCGATCAATTTAATGGTAACTGCCCTGATACTGACTAGCATGGCAACTGTTCGAGAGAGAGAAATTGGAACCCTAGAGCAAGTGCTTGTCTCCCCCATTGCTCCTTATGAATTTATTATAGGAAAAGCCGCTCCGTTTGCTTTGATTGGAATCATCAATACTGGTGTGCTCACAGTAATTGGAACATGGTGGTTTGAAGTCCCATTTCGAGGTAGCGTTGGGCTTCTGATGCTAGCAGCATTTTGTGCTCTATTGACGAATCTTGCTGCAGGGCTTTTGGTTTCAACAATCTGCAGAACACAGCAGCAGGCAATGATGTCAGGCATGTTCATCTTGTTTCCAGTGTTTCTGCTGTCTGGATTTTTCTTTCCCATTGCCAATATGCCAGAGGTCATTCAGTGGCTGACTTACCTGAATCCTCTTCGATACTTTTTGATCATTCTTCGAGGAATTTTTCTCAAAGGAGCTGGCCTTGATGTGCTTTGGTCCCAGTATATCGCATTAGCTAGCTTAGGCATAGTTGCCTTATTTTTAGCGATCCGCCGTTTCCGCAAAACCATTGCATGAGAATTTTCTGATTCTAACGAATTTTTTTGAAGCCAGCAAGGGCGGCCGACAATCGGCCGCCCTAACACGTCTTGAATCTTGTTATGCGCCATAAAACTGCATAACGCTCAATCGTGTTTTTTGAAGCCAGCAAGGGCGGCCGACAATCGGCCGCCCTAACACGTCTTGCATCTTGTTATGCGCCATAAAACTGCATAACGCTCAATCGTAAGTTAGCAAAAGTTGAATTCTTGTTTTTTGAAAAATACTGCACCAATGGCTAAGAAAACAATGCTAATTCCAGCAAGGGCAATCATGGCTTGGCCTGTTGGAATGACATCAAAAGGGTAGCTCTCTGGGGTGTAAAATAGGGTGTAGAATAAAGAGCGAATGTAGTAGGAGACGGCAAACACACGAGCTCGTTCTGTTAAAAATCCCACAAAGATTTCCCAAAATATAGTGTAGGATATGGCAATATAAAGGCCTTCTTTGAAGTTGCTCATGAATAAAAAGATGCTGCTGTATGCCATCATTCCTAAGACAAGGGTAACGATGGCGTAGTACCAGTGTGCCCATTCGTATTCTCCCCAGCATAGGATTGCGTAGATGCAAAGCATGGATGGGGCTGTGAGGATGATCCCGCAACTTAAGAGAGAGAAATATTTTGCAAAGTAGATCGTCATTCTGCCCAAAGGCCGGAGAAATAGGAGTTGGAGAGTGCCTGTTTCGACTTCTTCGGCAATGATGCGGCTACCTAAGCTTGCCATGGCTAACAAAGCGATTGAACCTAAAAGGAAGTAATAGGTCAATGCTAGGAAAACATCCATCCAACTACGTTTGAAATGGGTCGGCCCAAATAGTTTTTCCAAAGATTTGAGAGGGTCGTCTTCTTCTGGAGAAGAAGTGCCTGCTGCATTGGGGCCTGGCTGCTGAGGTTGAGCTGGCCCACCTGGCTGAGGCTGCTGAGGTTGAGCTGGCTTACCTGGTTGGCCTGCATTTGCTGGCTGGCCTGGCGTAGCAGGCTCACTTGGATTTGCTGGCCCACCTAGCTGTGGCCCACCAGGCTGCTGAGGTTGAGCTGGCCCACCTGGCTGTGGTTGACCAGGCTGGCCAGGCTGCTGAGGTTGAGCTGGCTCACCTAGCTGTGGCGGACCAGGCTGGCCTGCCTGCTGAGGTTGAGCTGGCTCACCTGGTTGGCCTGCATTTGT